>NZ_JARAVK010000090.1:0-34310 GCF_033792765.1 Streptomyces sp. PA03-6a
CTATTCTTTCTGTTGTTTTTTTTTTTTTTTGTGAGACTGTGCCGCTCGGGGTCTCACCGTGGCCTTTCGGTGGGAGGGGTCGGTTGGTTTAAAGGGCCGGCCCGAAGGACATGCGTGAGGGAGCGGTCGCGCGCAGCGGGGGGTCTGTGCGCACCGCTCCCTCACGCATGTCCTTACGGACCCGCGCGCCGTTTCGTTCAAACCCGAACGGCGACCGGTGGAAAAGATGCGCGACCGATCCGTTCCAGTGCCTCGTCCCGGTCGCACACGTGCGCCCCGAGCGCCGCGTGCCGGGCGACGATGCCCCGCTCGGCGCGCATCAGGTTCCAGCCGCGGCGCAGCAGGAAGGACAGCGACTTCCGGCCCTCGCGCAGGTCCCGGACGAACCGGCGGCGGGCGGTGGTGACCGCGCCGCGGCTCAGGCACAGCGCGTCGGCGAGCACGCCGAGTTCGGCGCAGCGCGTGACGATGTCGGCGGCGAAGATGCCCTCGGCTATGAAGAGCGGCGCCCCGTCGAGGCCGACCTCCGCCCCTCCGGTGATGGAGCTGGAGGAGAGCTCGTACACGGGGACGGCGGTCCGGCCCGTGGCGCACAGCTCCGCGACGGCGGCGACGGCCGCGTCGGCGTTCCAGGACAGCGGGGAGTCCCAGTCGGCGCCGATGCCGCTCGGCAGCATCGGGAGGGACGGGTCGTCACCCTCCTTGTAGAAGTCGTCCAGTCGCAGGACCGGCAGGCCGGTGCGGGCGGCGAGGGAGGACTTGCCGGACCCGGAGGGGCCGGTCAGCAGGATCACGCGGGCGGCGGGAGGGCGAGAGCTCACGGGACACCAGTGTGACGCATTCAGCCTTTGGAGTGACCCGCCGGGACATGCTTTGGATGCGTGATGTTCAACCAACTACCGTGAGTGACGTCATTGTCGCGTACGGGGACGGCCGCCGCGCCGTCCCGGGACCGGTCCGTACGCGGGCCGGGGACCAGGCAGGTGGATCCTCATGCCGCAGTTCTCCCGCACCCTTCTCCGCGCCACCGTCCTCGCGGTGTCGTCCGTCGCGGCCGTCGCCTCGGCCGGGGCGGCGCACGCGGACGCCCGGAGCGAAGGAGCGGCCACGGCCGCCAAGGCCGGCCGGGCGGCGACCTCGGCCCTGATCGGCACGGTGAACCACCTGCCGGTGAACCCGTTCGCGCAGACCAGCGTCAACCCCCTGGACAACGCCGTGGGTTCGCAGGTCGCCGACTTCAAGCCGGTCTCCACCGCGGACGTCACCAAGCCGGTCGCCGACAGCCGCTCGGTCGCCGACCTGCCGCTGATCGGCGACACCGTCAGGACCCTGCAGGGCGGCTGACGGCACGCGGACGCGTACGGCGGCGGGCCCCCGCGGGGACACATCGGTCGCGGGGGCCCGCCGCCGGGCCGTGCGGGCGGTGCCGGTCCCCCGGCGACGGGACGGGCCGCCGGGGGGACCGGGTCAGTAGGCGGAGCCCGAGGCCGCGCCGGCACCCGCGGGGTGCCAGACGGTCTTGGTCTCCAGGAAGGCCGTCAGGCGGTCCGTGCCGGGCTCGGCGGCCCAGTCCACAGCCTGTGGACGGAGCACGCGCTTGAGGTTGTCCGCGGCGGCGACCTCCAGTTCCTTCGCCAGCGCGGCGTCGTCCACCGTGCCCGCCAGGTCGAGCGCGTTGACGTCCATGTGCGCGGCGAGCGTCGGCGCGACCTCGGACGTGCGGCCGGACAGGATGTTGACGACCCCGCCCGGCAGGTCGGAGGTGGCCAGCACCTCGCCCAGCGACAGCGCGGGCAGCGGGGCCCGCTCACTGGTCACCACGACCGCGGTGTTCCCGGTGGCGATCACCGGGGCGATCACCGAGACCAGGCCGAGGAACGACGACTCCTGCGGCGCGACGACCGCGACGACCCCGGTCGGCTCGGGGCTCGACAGGTTGAAGTACGGCCCCGCCACCGGGTTGGCGCCGCCCACGACCTGGGCGATCTTGTCGGTCCAGCCGGCGTACCAGACCCAGCGGTCGATTGCGGCGTCCACCACGGCCGCCGCCTTGGACTTCGACAGCCCCTCGGCCTCGCCGACCTCGCGGACGAACTGCTCCCGGCGGCCCTCCAGCATCTCCGCGATGCGGTAGAGGATCTGCCCCCGGTTGTACGCGGTCGCGCCCGACCAGCCCGCGAAGGCCTTGCGGGCGGCGGACACCGCGTCACGGGCGTCCTTGCGGGAGGACTGCGGGGCGTTGGCGAGCCACTTGCCCTTGGCGTCGGTCACCTCGTACACCCGCCCGCTCTCGCTGCGGGGGAACTTGCCCCCGACGAACAGCTTGTAGGTCTTGAAGACGGACAGCCGCACCGTCTCGGACTTCTCAGACATCGAGGTACGCCTCCAGGCCGTGGCGGCCGCCCTCGCGACCGAAGCCCGACTCCTTGTAGCCGCCGAAGGGCGAGGTCGGGTCGAACTTGTTGAACGTGTTGGCCCACACCACACCGGCCCGGAGCTGGTTCGCGACCGAGAGGATGCGCGAGCCCTTCTCCGTCCAGATCCCGGCGGACAGGCCGTACGGGGTGTTGTTGGCCTTCTCCACGGCCTCGGCCGGGGTGCGGAAGGTCAGCACCGACAGGACCGGGCCGAAGATCTCCTCGCGGGCGACCCGGTGCGCCTGGGTGACCCCGGTGAAGAGCGTCGGCGCGAACCAGTAGCCCGCGGAGGGCAGTTCGCAGGCCGGCGACCAGCGCTCGGCGCCCTCGGCCTCGCCGGCCTCGGCGAGCGCGGTGATCCGGGCGAGCTGCTCGGCGGAGTTGATGGCGCCGATGTCGGTGTTCTTGTCCAGCGGGTCGCCGACGCGCAGCGTCGACAGCCGGCGCTTGAGCGCGTCCAGCACCTCGTCCGCGACGGACTCCTGGACCAGCAGGCGGGAGCCCGCGCAGCAGACCTGGCCCTGGTTGAAGAAGATGCCGTTGACGATGCCCTCGACGGCCTGGTCGATCGGCGCGTCGTCGAAGACGATGTTGGCGCCCTTGCCGCCCAGCTCCAGGGTGACCTTCTTCTTCGTACCGGCGACCGTGCGGGCGATCTGCTTGCCGACGGCGGTGGAACCGGTGAAGGCGACCTTGTCGACGCCCTCGTGCGCGACCAGCGCGGCACCGGCGTCGCCGTAGCCGGGGAGGATGTTGACGACACCCTTGGGCAGGCCCGCCTGGCGGCAGATGTCGGCGAAGAACAGCGCCGACAGCGGGGTGGTCTCGGCCGGCTTGAGGACGACCGTGTTGCCGGTGGCCAGCGCCGGGGCGATCTTCCACGCCAGCATCAGCAGCGGGAAGTTCCACGGGATGACCTGGCCGGCCACGCCCAGCGGACGGGGCGCCGGGCCGAAGCCGGCGTGCGCGAGCTTGTCGGCCCAGCCGGCGTAGTAGAAGAAGTGCGCGGCGACCAGCGGGAGGTCGGCGTCGCGGGTCTCCTTGATCGGCTTGCCGTTGTCCAGCGACTCCAGGACGGCCAGCTCGCGCGAGCGCTCCTGGACGATCCGGGCGATGCGGAACAAGTACTTGGCGCGCTCGGAGCCGGGCAGCGCCGACCACGACGCGAAGGCCTTGCGGGCGGCCTGGACGGCCCGGTCCACGTCCGCCTCGCCGGCCCGGGCGACCTCGGAGAGGACCTCCTCGCTGGACGGGCTCACGGTCTTGAAGACCCGGCCGTCGGCGGCGTCGGTGAACTCGCCGTCGATGAACAGGCCGTAGGAGGGGGCGATGTCGACGACGGAGCGGGACTCGGGCGCCGGCGCGTACGCGAAGGCGGAGCCCGGCTCCGGCTGCCCGGCCGGCCGGGTCTGCTGGGGCTGCTGGTTCTTCTTGGTCTGTGTCATCGGGGTTCTCAGTCCACCGTCACGTAGTCGGGACCGGAGTAGCGGCCGGTGCTCAGCTTCTGGCGCTGCATGAGCAGATCGTTCAGCAGGCTGGACGCGCCGAAACGGAACCACTCGTTGCTCAGCCACTCGTCGCCCACGGTCTCGTTGACGAGGACCAGGAACTTGATGGCGTCCTTGGAGGTGCGGATGCCACCGGCGGGCTTCACGCCGACCTGGACGCCGGTGGCGGCGCGGAAGTCGCGCACCGCCTCGAGCATCAGCAGGGTGTTGGCGGGGGTGGCGTTGACCGCCACCTTGCCGGTGGAGGTCTTGATGAAGTCGGCGCCGGCGAGCATGCCGAGCCAGGAGGCGCGGCGGATGTTGTCGTACGTCGCCAGCTCGCCGGTCTCGAAGATGACCTTGAGGTGGGCGGAGCTGCCGTCGGGACGGCGGCAGGCCTCCTTGACCGCCTTGATCTCCTCGAAGACCTTCAGGTAGTGGCCGGCGAGGAAGGCGCCGCGGTCGATGACCATGTCCACTTCGTCGGCGCCCGCGGCCACCGCGTCGGCGGTGTCGGCGAGCTTCACCGGCAGCGCGGCGCGGCCGGCCGGGAAGGCGGTGGCGACGGACGCGACGCGCACGCCGGAGTCGCCGAGGGCCTCCTTGGCGGTCGCGACCATGTCCGGGTAGACGCAGATCGCGGCGACCCGGGGGGTCGTGCGGTCGGTCGGGTCCGGGCTGACGCCCTTGGCGGACAGCGCCCGGACCTTGCCGGGGGTGTCCGCGCCTTCGAGCGTGGTCAGGTCGATCATCGAGATCGCCAGGTCGATGGCGTACGCCTTCGCCGTGGTCTTGATCGAACGGGTGCCGAGGCTTGCGGCGCGGCCTTCGAGGCCGACCGCGTCGACGCCGGGCAGCCCGTGCAGGAAGCGGCGCAGCGCGGCGTCGGAGGCCGTGACGTCGGCCATGGACGCCAGCCGGGCCGCGGCGTCGGGGCCGTGAGCGGGAACAGTGGTGGGCATGGTCACCACACCAGCATATCTACGCGCGTAGCGAATGTCACCGGTCGGAACGGGCCCGACTGTCCCCGTACGGGGGGCCCGGCAACCGAATCGACGGAACCGGTGGTCTGGTGGGTGAAGGGGGTCATCGATGAATCCAGACGACGAGGCGGAGTTCCAAGGCTACGTCCGTGCCAGATGGACCCATCTGGTCAGGACCGCCTATCTGCTCACGGGTGACCGGCATCACGCCGAGGACCTGGCGCAGACCGCGCTGGCCAAGGCCTACCGGTCCTGGCGGCGGGTGCAGCGCAGCGACAATCCGGACGCCTACGTGCGACGGATCCTGATCAGCTGCAACAAGGACCGGTTCCGCAAGAAACGCGTGGCCGAACGGCTCACGGACGTACCGCCCGAGGGCGCCGGAGCCGATCCCACGGCACGGGTGGCGCTGCGGGAGGAGCTGCTGGCGGCGCTCGGCGAGCTGCCCGCACGGCAGCGGGCCGTGGTCGTGCTGCGGTACTGGGACGACCTGTCGGAGACCGAGGTGGCCCACGCGCTGGGCTGCTCGGCAGGGACGGTCAAGAGCCAGGCGGCCAGGGGCCTGGCCAAACTGCGGGCCCGGCTGGGCACGGCCGTGGTGGCCGCGGAGCCCGTCGCCGTCGGGGCGGCCGCAGGGACGAGGCCGGGGCCATGGGGCCCGGCGAAGGACACGAGGGTCGAAGGAGGGGTCCGATGAGGGACAAGGCAGACACGGCGGGGTTCGGCCCCGCGGAGGGCGACACGGAGTTCGAGGCGCAGCTGCGCGAGCTCCTCGAGGAGCAGACGGACGGGCTGCGCACCGGTGAGGCGCCCTACGCCACGATCGTGCGCCAGGGCAGGACGAGCCGCAGACGCCGGGTGTTCGCCGCCGGGGCAGGGCTGGCGGCGCTGGTCGCGGTGCCGGGCACGGCCGTCGCGATGCACTACCAGCCCGGCGGCGCCGGCACGACCGCGCTGCCGGCTCACGACGCCCGGCCGTCCGTGACGGCGAGCGCCGTCCAGCCGCGCACCTCCGCCCCTGCGCGGGCGACCGGGCCCGAAGGCCCCGCGACGCCGGGGCAGCTGGCGGACGGGATCACGATGGAGCGGGCGGGCGAGGTGCTGGAGAGGTGCCTGGCGTACGGCGGGCAACACCAGCCCAAGGCGTCCGTCTTCGCAAGCGACTACGGGAAGGCCGAGGACTACCGCGTGATCCTCGCGCTGAACGCCACCGGCGACGAGAACTCCCCGGGCGACGGCATCCGTGTGGTGGCGGTCGGCACCGTGGACGGCGCCCCCGCCCGCCTGATCTGCACGGACAAGGACGGGAAGGCGGGCGGCATCAACAGCAGCGTCGGAGCGGACGGCGCTCCGGACCGCGGGCCCGTCGTGCCGGACGACAACGCCTACCGCCTCTACAAGCAGGACGGCACCACCGGCCCGGGGCTGCCGTACCACTTCCCCTTCCGCTGGGGCAGCATCGGCACGGTCGAGCCCGGGGTCGCCAGGGTCACCGTCTCCTGGGGCGGCGTCACCCGGCAGGCGGTGCTCGACCACGGCTACTTCGTCGCGACCGGGGTCCTCGCCGCACCGGAGGATTCCCTGCCGCACATCCAGGGCTACGACGCGGCGGGCAAGCGCGTCTACGACTCCAGGGAGGACAAGGGGTACCAGTAGGCGGCCGCTGACGCCGATGCACTAACGCAACCTCCGTCGCGCGGGGCGCAGGGCCGGGGTCAGGCACAATCTGATCTCATGACGAGTTCCGAGAACCCCGCCCCCGAACCGCAGCCCGACCCCGGGCAGCCGAAGTACGCCGAGCGCTCCTACCGCTCGACGGCCGGTGTCGTCGGCGGTGTGCTCATGCTCGCCATCACGCTGTGGCTCGGCATCGACGCGATCGTGCGCGGTACGGGCGACACGCCGTGGGTGGCCCTCGCGCTGCTGCTGCTGATCGTGCCGCTGGTCGTCGCGTTCACCCTGCGTCCGGTCGTCCTGGCCGGTGACGACCGCCTCCTGGTGCGCAACCCGTTCCGCACCGTCACCGCGCCCTGGAGCGCCGTGGAGGGGCTGCGCTCGGGGTATTCGACGGAGCTGTTCGCGGAGGGCAGGAAGTACCAGTTGTGGGCCGTCCCCGTGTCGATGCGCGCCCGCAAGCGGGCCGCGCGGGCCAAGACGCGCGCCGCCGCGGCGGGCGACCCGGGCGCGACGCTGGGGTCGCGTCCCGGTGCCACGGACTCGACCCGGGCCTGGTCCGACCGGGTCGTGGACGAACTGCGCGAGCTCGCGGAGCGGCACGGCGGCCGAGAGGGCGCACAGGGCGAGGTCACGGTCCGCTGGGCGTACGAGGTGATCGCCCCGGCGGTGGCGGGGGCGATCGTGCTGATCGTCCTGCTCGCCATCGGCTGAGCCGGCGGACCCGGGCGCGTACCCAGACGCCCCGGTCGTGCCCGAGCGGGCACGACCGGGGCGTCGGCGTCGTCGGAGCGTCAGGCCTTCGCCGCGGCCTCGTCCCGGGGGAGCCCGGCGGCGGTGGCGAGGTCGGCCTTGACGGCCGCGAGGACGTCGGCTGCCTGGGCGCGCACGCCGGCCAGCCGGTCGGCGCCCGGCACGGGCAGCACGACCTCCAGGTAGCACTTCAGCTTGGGCTCGGTGCCGCTCGGCCGCACGATCACCCGCGCCGACTCCACACCGGCTCCCGGGGAGCCGGCCAGCCGGTAGCGCAGGCCGTCGGTCGGCGGCAGCTCCGCGCTGCCCTTGGCCAGGTCCTCGGCGGTGACGACGGCGAGACCGGCCAGTGAGCTGGGCGGCCGCTCCCGCAGCCGGCTCATCGCGTCGTCGATGACCGACAGGTCGGCGACCCGCACCGACAGCTGGTCGGTGGCGTGCAGCCCGTACTCCAGGGCGATGTCGTCCAGCAGGTCGGAGAGCGTACGGCCCTTGGCCTTGAGCTCGGCGGTCAGTTCCGCGACGGCCAGGGCGGCGGTGACGCCGTCCTTGTCCCGCACGCCCACGGGGTCCACGCAGTAGCCCAGGGCCTCCTCGTAGCCGAACCGCAGGCCCTCCACCCGGGAGATCCACTTGAATCCGGTCAGGGTGTCGGCGTAACGCAGCCCCGCGCGGGCCGCGATGCGCGAGAGCAGGGAGGAGGAGACGATGCTCGCCGCGAAGGTTCCGCTGGCCCGGCGGTGCACCAGGTGGGTGGCGAGCAGCGCGCCGACCTCGTCGCCGCGCAGCATCCGCCAGCCGTCCGCGGTGGTGCGGTCCGGCACGGCCACGGCGCAGCGGTCGGCGTCGGGATCGTTGGCGACGACGATGTCGACGTCGGGGCCGAGGGCCCGGGCCGCGGCGAAGGCCAGGTCCATCGCCCCCGGTTCCTCCGGGTTGGGGAAGGCGACGGTCGGGAAGTCCGGATCGGGCTCGCCTTGCTCGGCGACGACGTGCGGGGCGGCGAACCCGGCCCGCTCGAAGGCGGCGGTCAGCACGTCGCGGCCGACACCGTGCAGGGGGGTGTAGACGACCGAGATATCGCGTGGCGTGTGCCGGTCCACGACCGCGGCGGCGCGGTCCAGGTAGGCCTCGACGACCTCCTCACCGAGGAGCTGCCAGCCCTCGTCCGCCAGCGGGACGCCGGTCAGCGGGCCGATCGCGGCGATCTCGTCGGCGATCCCGGCGTCGGCGGGCGGGACGATCTGCGAGCCGTCGCCCAGGTAGACCTTGTAGCCGTTGTCACGCGGGGGGTTGTGGCTCGCGGTCACGGCGATGCCCGCGACGGCGCCCAGGTGACGGATCGCGAAGGCCAGCACCGGCGTGGGCAGCGGCCCGGGCAGCACGGCCGCCCGCAGGCCCGCGCCGACCATGACGGCGGCGGTGTCACGGGCGAAGTCCACCGACTTGTGGCGGGCGTCGTGACCCACGACGACCAGCCCGTCGCCCTGGCCCTGCGCCTTGAGGTACGCGGCAAGACCGGCGGCGGCCCGGATGACCACGGAGCGGTTCATGCGCATCGGGCCCGCGCCGACCTCCCCGCGCAGCCCCGCCGTACCGAACTGCAGGGTGCCGGCGAACCGGGCCGCGAGGTCCTCGGCCGCCGCCGGGTCGCCGGACTCGACGGCCGTGAGCAGCGCCTCCAACTCGGCCCGGGTGTCGGGGTCCGGGTCCTCGGCCAGCCAGGTGCGCGCCTGAGGGATCAGCTCCGCCTTCTCGCTTGCGCTTGCCACGTGATGCTCCTGCGATGTCGTCTTCGGTGCCGCCCGCGCCGCGCGCGGGTCGGCCTGGGGCCTCCGGCCCGTCCTGCCCGCGACCGTTGCCACAGCGGGGGGCCGCGCGGCGGGATCCCGTCCGGCCGGGCGGCGGCGGAGCGGGCTGCCGCGACGGGCGCCGCCCGGTTACCTCCCCGTGGTGCGCCTTCCCTAACCAGGGTGCGGGCACCCCCGGGATCGCGCGCGGCATGCCCGTACGGGTGCGCCGGCCCGCCCCACCGGGGGGTGCGGGGCGGTCAGATGCGCTCGAGCACCTGGGCGAGCAGGCTGCCCATCCGCGCGGCGGAGTCGCGGCCGGCCTCCAGGACCTCCTCGTGGTTCAGCGGCTCGCCCGTCATGCCGGCGGCGAGGTTGGTCACCAGGGAGATGCCGAGCACCTCGGCGCCCGCCTCGCGGGCCGCGATGGCCTCCAGCGTGGTGGACATGCCGACGAGGTCGCCGCCGATGACCCGGACCATCTTGATCTCGGCCGGGGTCTCGTAGTGCGGGCCGGGGAGCTGGACGTAGACACCCTCCTCCAGGGAGGGGTCGACCTCCTTGCACAGGGCGCGCAGCCGCGGCGAGTACAGGTCGGTGAGGTCGACGAAGTTGGCGCCGACGATCGGCGAGGCGGCCGTCATGTTGATGTGGTCGCTGATCAGCACGGCCTGGCCGGGACGGTAGGTGGGGCGCAGCCCGCCGCAGCCGTTGGTCAGGACGACGGTCTTGCAGCCGGCGGCAACGGCGGTGCGCACACCGTGGGCGACGGTGGCGACGCCGTGGCCCTCGTAGAAGTGGTTGCGGCCCAGGAAGACCAGCGCCCGCTTGTCGCCGATCCGCACCGAGCGCACCTTGCCGGAGTGCCCGGCCACGGCGGGCGGCGGGAAGCCCGGCAACTCGGTCACGTCGAACTCGTACTCGGCCTCGCCGAGGGCGTCGGCGGCCGGCACCCAGCCGGAGCCCATCACCAGGGCGACGTCGTGGGTCTCGCCGCCGGTCAGCTCGCGCAGCCGGGCGGCGGCGGCCGTGGCGGCGGCGTACGGGTCGCCCAGCGGGGTTCGGGCGGCGTGGGGAGTTGCGGAAGAGTTCACGCGGATGAGAGTAGCCGGTTCTCTCCTACGCGCGTAGACGTCCCAGGTCACGGTCTGCGAAATTTCGGAGGATCCGCCGATTGACGGGCCCTGCGGGACCTTCCGGACGTCCTGCGGCCCTCGTTGCCGGCGGGTCAGCAGGGACGCTTGCGCAGTTCCATGACGTAGTCGTGCGGGGCGCCCGCGGACTCCGCCGCGTCGGCGATCTCCCCGAGGTAACGCGCGGACGGCAGGCCGCCCTCGTAGTCGTTGAGGACGTAGAGCCACGCGGGCACGTCGCCGTCGAGGGTGTGCACCCGCGCCATGTGGCGCCGGTAGATGCCCAGCGGGACGCCCTCCCAGCGGTCCATCGGCTCCTCGTCGACCGGGGCGATGTCGTACAGCCCGACGAAGACCTGGTGCAGCGGGTCCTCCACCAGGGTGGCGAGCGCGCCCTCCCAGCCCATCTGCTCGCCGCCGAAGGTGAGGCGCCAGCCGCTGAGCCAGCCGGTGCCGCGCAGGGGCGAGTGCGGGGCGCGGCGCGTCATCAGCCGGGCGTCGAGGTTGCCGGCGTAGGCGGCGTAGAGCGACATGGTCATGAGAGTACGACAGCGGGACACCGCCCCCGTAAGTGATCACTTGGCGCGTGCGGGACAATGGGGTACGTGACTCGGATCGTGATCATTGGTGGCGGACCCGGCGGATACGAAGCGGCCCTCGTGGCCAGCCAGCTGGGCGCGGAGGTGACCGTCGTCGACTGCGACGGTCTGGGCGGGGCTTCGGTGCTCACCGACTGCGTGCCGTCCAAGACCCTGATCGCGACGGCCGAGGTGATGACCACCTTCGACTCGTCGTACGAGGAACTGGGCATCATCGTGGCGGACGACACACCGCACGTCGAGCAGGCCGCCCGGGTCGTCGGCGTCGACCTCGGCAAGGTCAACCGGCGGGTGAAGCGCCTCGCGCTCGCCCAGTCCCACGACATCACCGCCTCCGTCACCCGTGCGGGTGCCCGGGTGATGCGCGGCCGCGGCCGGCTGGAGGGCATGCAGGCGATCGACGGCTCCCGCACGGTCATCGTCGAGGCGGCCGACGGCACTTCCGAGACCCTCACCGCCGACGCCGTCCTGATCGCCACCGGCGGCCGCCCCCGCGAGCTGCCCGACGCGAAGCCGGACGGCGAGCGGATCCTCAACTGGACGCAGGTGTACGACCTGGACGAGCTCCCCGAGGAGCTCATCGTGGTCGGCTCCGGTGTGACCGGCGCCGAGTTCGCCGGCGCGTACCAGGCCCTGGGCTCCAAGGTGACGCTCGTCTCGTCCCGCGACCGCGTCCTGCCCGGCGAGGACCCGGACGCGGCCGCCGTCCTGGAGGACGTCTTCCGCCGCCGCGGCATGAACGTCATGGCCCGCTCCCGTGCCGAGTCCGTCAAGCGGGTCGGCGACCGCGTCGAGGTCACCCTCTCCGACGGCCGGGTCATCACCGGCAGCCACTGCCTCATGGCGGTCGGCGCGATACCGAACACCGCCGCCATGGGCCTGGAGGGCGCGGGCGTCAAGCTCAAGGACTCCGGCCACATCTGGACCGACAAGGTCTCCCGCACCTCGGCCCCCGGCGTGTACGCGGCCGGTGACGTCACGGGCGTCTTCGCGCTCGCCTCGGTCGCGGCCATGCAGGGCCGGATCGCGATGTACCACTTCCTGGGCGAGACGGTCGGCCCGCTCAACCTCAAGACGGTCTCCTCGAACGTCTTCACCGACCCCGAGATCGCGACCGTCGGCTACACCCAGGCCGACGTCGACGCGGGCGTCATCGACGCACGGGTCGTCAAGCTCCCGCTGCTGCGCAACCCGCGCGCCAAGATGCAGGGCATCCGGGACGGCTTCGTGAAGCTGTTCTGCCGTCCGGGCACCGGCATCATCGTCGGCGGCGTGGTCGTCTCGCCGCGCGCGAGCGAACTCATCCACCCCATCTCGATCGCGGTCGACAACAACCTGACCGTCGAACAGATGGCGAACACCTACACGGTCTACCCGTCGCTCTCGGGCTCGATCGCCGAAGCCGCACGGCAGTTGGCGACCCGCAAGGCGGCCGGGGAGCTCTGAGGCCCGCCTCCGGAGCCGGTGCCGGGCGCCACCCGGGCGAATGCCCTCGTCTCTATAGCACGGGACGTCCGGCACTGCGAACAACTTCTGTTAATCGGTGCAAACTGCTGATAGCAGACGGTCATTGGCGTTACTGTCAGTTTCGTGTTCGCAGCAGAACGTCGCCAACTGATCCTCGAAATGGTGCGCGCCAACGGAGCGGTTTCGCTCCGTGAGCTCGCCCGCGTCGTCCAGACCTCGGAAGTGACCGTACGGCGTGACGTGCGGGCGCTGGAGGCAGAAGGACTGCTCGACCGCCGGCACGGCGGTGCGGTGCTGCCGGGGGGCTTCACCAGGGAGTCCGGCTTCCCGCAGAAATCCCATCTATCGACCGCGGAGAAGACGGCGATCGCCGATCTCGCGGCAGGTCTCGTCGAGGAGGGCGAGGCCATCGTCGTCGGCGCCGGCACGACCACCCAGGAGCTGGCACGCCGGCTCGCCCGGGTGCCGGGGCTGACCGTCGTCACCAACTCCCTGCTGGTGGCACAGGCACTGGCGCATGCGAACCGGGTCGAGGTCGTCATGACCGGTGGCACGCTCCGCGGCTCCAACTACGCGCTGGTCGGCAGCGGCGCAGAACAGTCCCTGCAGGGGCTGCGGGTGTCGCGGGCCTTCCTGTCCGGGGCGGGACTGAGCGCGGAACGCGGGCTGTCCACGTCCAACATGCTCTCCGCCAGCGTCGACCGGGCCCTGGTCCAGGCGGCGGCGGAGGTCGTGGTCCTGGCCGACCACACCAAGCTGGGCACGGACACCATGTTCCAGACCGTGCCCACGGACCTGATCACGCATCTGGTCACGGACGAACCGCCGGCGGGCGACGACCGCGCCGCGACGGAGCTCCAGGCCCTGGCCGACCGCGGTGTCCAGGTCGCCGTCGCGTCGACCGACGGGGCGGACAACGGGATGCCCCACGGGCGGCAGCGACGGGAGATGCCGCCCGTGCCGGGACCCCGGCGCCATCAGCACCCCTCCGGCAACTACCCGGGCGGTACGGCACCCGGCGAGCCGCGCGCCAGGGCCGCCGGCCAGTCGGGCGGCGGCGTGTCGGGCATGTCCCCGCTGCGCACCGCCCAACTGGCCGGGGAGCAGCAGGCCGCCCGGATCGCCGACCTGGCCCCGCGGCGCCGCTAGGCCTGCACCCAGGGCGTCCCGGACGGAGAACGCCGCGGGCCCCAGCCGATCACCGGCTGGGGCCCGCGGCGTTCGTGCTGCCGTCCGCGGACGGGACGTCAGTCCTTGATCTCGCAGAGGAGGGCACCCGAGGAGACGGAGGAGCCGACGTCCGCGGTGAGGCCCTTGATGGTGCCGGCGCGGTGGGCGTTGATGGGCTGCTCCATCTTCATCGCCTCCAGCACCACGACGAGGTCGCCCTCGTTGACGTGCTGGCCCTCCTCGACGGCGATCTTGACGATCGTGCCCTGCATCGGGGAGGTCAGGGAGTCACCGGAGGCGGCGGAGCCGGCCTTCTTGGTGGCGCGGCGCTTGGGGCGGGCACCGCCGGCGGCGGCGGTGCGGGCCAGGGTCATGCCCAGCGAGGCGGGCAGGGAGACCTCCAGCCGCTTGCCGCCGACCTCGACCACCACGGTCTCACGGCCGGGCTCGGCGTCCTCCTCGGCGTCGGCCGGGGCGGCGAAGGGCTTGATGTCGTTGACGAACTCGGTCTCGATCCACCGGGTGTGGACGGTGAACGGACCGGGCTTGCCGTGGACCTCGGGCGCGAAGGCGGGGTCGGCGACCACCGCGCGGTGGAACGGGATGGCGGTGGCCATGCCCTCGACCTGGAACTCGGCCAGGGCGCGCGCGGCGCGCTGCAGGGCCTGCTGCCGGGTGGCGCCGGTGACGACCAGCTTGGCCAGCAGGGAGTCCCAGGCGGGGCCGATCACGCTGCCGGCCTCGACACCCGCGTCCAGACGCACACCGGGGCCGGTGGGCGCGTCGAAACGGGTGACGGTGCCGGGGGCGGGGAGGAAGCCCCGGCCGGGGTCCTCGCCGTTGATGCGGAACTCGAACGAGTGACCGCGCAGCGGCGGGTCGTCGTAGCCGAGCTCCTCGCCGTCGGCGACGCGGAACATCTCGCGGACCAGGTCGATGCCGGTGACCTCCTCGGTGACCGGGTGCTCGACCTGCAGACGGGTGTTCACCTCCAGGAAGGAGATGGTGCCGTCCGTGCCGACCAGGAACTCGCAGGTGCCGGCACCGACGTAGCCGGCCTCCTTGAGGATGGCCTTGGACGCCGCGTACAGCTGGGCGTTCTGCTCCGGGGTCAGGAAGGGCGCGGGGGCCTCCTCCACCAGCTTCTGGTGGCGGCGCTGCAGCGAGCAGTCCCGGGTGGAGACGACCACGACGTTGCCGTGGCTGTCGGCCAGGCACTGGGTCTCCACGTGCCGGGGCTTGTCGAGGTAGCGCTCGACGAAGCACTCGCCGCGGCCGAAGGCGGCGACGGCCTCGCGGACGGCCGACTCGTACAGCTCGGGGACCTCGTCCAGGGTGCGGGCGACCTTCAGCCCGCGGCCGCCGCCGCCGAAGGCGGCCTTGATCGCGATCGGCAGGCCGTGCTCGCGCGCGAACGCCACGACCTCGTCGGCGCCCGACACGGGGTCGGGGGTGCCGGCGACCAGGGGCGCTCCGGCGCGCTGGGCGATGTGGCGGGCGGCGACCTTGTCGCCGAGGTCGCGGATGGCCTGCGGCGGGGGGCCGATCCAGGTCAGCCCGGCGTCCAGGACGGCCTGGGCGAAGTCGGCGTTCTCCGACAGGAAGCCGTAGCCGGGGTGGACGGCGTCGGCCCCGGACTCGGCTGCGGCCGCCAGCACCTTGGAGATGTCCAGGTAACTGGTGGCCGGGGTGTCACCGCCCAGCGCGTACGCCTCGTCGGCCACGCGCACATGCAGCGCGTCCCGGTCCGGCTCCGCGTAGACGGCCACGCTGGCGATCCCGGCATCCCGGCAGGCACGGGCGACGCGGACTGCGATTTCACCGCGGTTGGCGATGAGCACCTTGCGCACGATGGCTCCCTCCTTGAAACAAGCAGAGTTTAGGTACTGGCGACACTTCGTGCCGAGGCACCCCTGGGGGTGAGCTTGCCCACACGGAGGGTGATACGGGTCTCCAATCGGGACCCGGATGCCTTGGCTTCCTACGGTAAAGCCCCATTTATCCCGGTGCTTGAGGCCCTGGGGTGTGGGCCGGGTCACCGTCCTCCACCGTGGCCGACGTGGCGCTTTTTTTGTGGGAACTCCACGAAGGCCCGGGTAAATCTTTGCCGGACCGGCGCCCCATACGGGTGGTGCCGCGCGGACTCTTGCCGCAACTCCTACCCGTTAGTAGCGTTCGGCCCACGAAATACCGCCGGTAATGGGGTCCTGGGACAGGGGGCGCGCAGTGCGCAGAAGTGTCGCCGTGGCGGCGGCTGTGTTGTTGGTCCTGGAGGCGTTCGGCTTCGCCTTCGTCAACTGGATCATGGGCATAGCCGTGCGCCACCAGCAGATGTCCCTGGCCGGGCTCGATCCGGACGCCATGGCGGCGGGCGCGTGGGCGGCCGGTGTGCTGATGGCGCTCTTCCTCATCGGCTGCGCGGTCGTCCTCGTCCGCATGGCGCAGCGCGACCGGGCGCCGGGCCGCTTCGGCCGGATCGTGCTCATCGTGTGCGCGGTGACCCACGCGGTCCTGGGCGCGGGCCTGGCGGCCCCGGTCGGCTGGGCCGCGTTCGTGGGGATGATGGTGATCCTGGGGTTCGTGGTGCTCGCCCTGGTGCTCTACGCGGGGGAGGAGGCCCCGGCCTCCGGTCCGGCCTCCGGTCCGGCCTCCGGTCCGGCCCCCGGGCCGGGCGACGAGCCCGGCGGGAGCACGCCCCCGCCGCCAGTGGCCCCCGCCGCCGTCTGAGCGGGCCGGCCGGTCGGACCGGTCGGCCCGGTCAGACCCAGAAGTCGGTGATGCGCAGGTCCAGCTCGGCGAGCAGACGGCGCAGCAGCGGCAGCGAGATGCCGATGACGTTGCCGTGGTCGCCCTCGATGCCCTCGACGAACGGCGCGGAACGGCCGTCGAGGGTGAAGGCGCCGGCCACGTACAGCGGCTCGCCCGAGGCGACGTAGGCGGCGATCTCGTCGTCGTCCGGGGTGCCGAACCGCACCGTGGTGGAGGCGGTGGCCGAGACCCGGCGGCCGGTGGCGAGGTCGATGACGCAGTGTCCGGTCCGCAGCACACCGGAGCGGCCGCGCATGGACTTCCAGCGGGCCGTGGCGTCCTCGGCGTCGGCCGGCTTGCCAAGCGCCTGGCCGTCCAGGTCCAGGACGGAGTCGCAGCCGACGACCACCTCGCCGTCGGCGAGCTGGGCCGCGACCACCGAGGCCTTGGCCTCGGCCAGCACCCGGGCCAGCTCGGCGGGGGTGTCGGCGCTGATCGCGTCCTCGTCGACGCCGCTGACGACGACCCGCGGGTCGAGCCCGGCCTGCTTCAGCAGTCCCAGGCGCGCGGGGGAGGCGGAGGCGAGGACGAGCGGGCGGGGGCTGCGGCTGCTGTCGGTCATGCCCGTCATCGTAGTCAGCCGCGCCAGGCCACCAGGGCCGTGATCAGGGGGACGGCGACGGCGATCACGATCATCGCGCGGCGCAGCATCGCCTGCGCCTGCCGCATCTCCTCGGGCGGTTCGTCGGACGGGTCTGACCACAGCATGCCGTCCAGGTTGCGCCGTGGCGGACGCCCGCGCCTGAGTACGGATACTCAGGCGCGGGCGGGCATGCGGACCATTTCCGTCCGCTCCGTGCTCAGTGCGGCCAGTAGGTGGCGCGCCAGGCCGCCGGCGCCGGGCGCATCATCCGCCCGGGGACGTTGCGCGCGGGGGAGGCCCACTCGTCGGACGCCCGCGGGCCGTCGGCGGGCCCCGTGGCCGCCGCGGCCCGGGCCTGGACGAGGGCCACGACGGCCGCCAGCTCCTCGGGGGTCGGGTTGCCCCGTTCGACCTTGATCACCATGGCTGGGCGCGCTCCTTAGAGGGGGATGTTGCCGTGCTTCTTGGGGGGCAGGCTCTCGCGCTTGTTGCGCAGCGTCCGCAGCGCCTTCACCAGGTGCGTGCGGGTCTCGGAGGGCAGGATCACGCCGTCGACATAGCCGCGCTCCGCGGCGACGTAGGGGTTGAGCAGGGTGTCCTCGTACTCCTGCATCAGCTGGGCGCGCAGCGCCTCCGCCTCCTCCGGGGAGCCCGCCTCGGCCAGGGTGCGGCGGTGCAGGATGTTGACGGCGCCCTGGGCGCCCATGACGGCGATCTGGGCGGTCGGCCAGGCCAGGTTGAGGTCGGCGCCGAGGTGCTTGGAGCCCATGACGTCGTAGGCGCCGCCGAACGCCTTGCGCGTGATGACGGTGATCAGCGGGACGGTGGCCTCGGCGTACGCGTAGATCAGCTTGGCGCCGCGCCGGATGATGCCGTTCCACTCCTGGTCGGTGCCGGGCAGGAAGCCGGGCACGTCGACGAAGGTGACGACCGGGACGTTGAAGCTGTCGCAGGTGCGGACGAAACGCGCCGCCTTCTCGCTGGCGTTGATGTCCAGGCAGCCGGCGAACTGCATCGGCTGGTTGGCGACGACGCCGACCGGGTGGCCCTCGATCCGGCCGAAGCCGGTGACGATGTTGGGCGCGAACAGCGCCTGGGTCTCCAGGAACTCGCCGTCGTCCAGGACGTGCTCGATGACCTGGTGCATGTCGTACGGCTGGTTCGCCGAGTCCGGGATCAGGGTGTCGAGCTCGAGGTCCTCCGCCGACACCTCCGGCTCCGCCTCCTGCGGGAAGGCCGGGGCCTCCTGGAGGTTGTTGGACGGCAGGTAGGACAGCAGCGCCTTGACGTACTCGATGGCGTCCTTCTCGTCGCCGGCCATGTGGTGCGCGTTGCCGGACACGGTGTTGTGCGAACGGGCGCCGCCCAGTTCCTCGAAGCCGACGTCCTCACCGGTGACGGTCTTGATGACGTCCGGGCCGGTGATGAACATGTGCGAGGTCTGGTCGACCATCACCACGAAGTCGGTGATGGCGGGGGAGTAGACCGCGCCGCCCGCGCAGGGGCCCAGGATGAGCGAGATCTGCGGGATGACGCCGGAGGCGTGGGTGTTGCGGCGGAAGATCTCGCCGTACAGGCCGAGCGAGGTGACGCCCTCCTGGATGCGCGCGCCGCCGGAGTCGTTGATGCCGATGACCGGGCAGCCGGTCTTCAGCGCCCAGTCCATGACCTTGACGATCTTCTCGCCGTAGACCTCGCCGAGCGCGCCGCCGAACACGGTGAAGTCCTGCGAGAAGACCGCCACCGGGCGGCCGTCCACGGTGCCGTAGCCGGTGACGACGCCGTCCCCGTAGGGGCGGTTCTTCTCCAGGCCGAAGTTGGTCGAGCGGTGCCGGGCCAGCTCGTCCAGTTCGACGAAGGAGCCCTCGTCCAGCAGCAGTTCGATGCGCTCACGCGCGGTCAGCTTGCCCTTGGCGTGCTGCTTCTCCACCGCGCGCGCCGAGCCGGCGTGGGTCGCCTCGTCAACGCGGCGGCGCAGGTCCGCGAGCTTCCCCGCGGTGGTGTGGATGTCGATCTCCGGCTCGGCCATGGGAGGCGGCTCTCCTGCTCTCGTCGGGTCGTTCTGAGGGTGTGACGTGACTGGCGAGTAATGCTGTTTTCGTAGCGTAACCGCGCGGATGCTGCCCGGTCAGTGCGGCGTTGGCCACACTCCACTCCCAGGGTCCGCCTTCCCGGCCGCCGCGTCGTCCCGGGCCCTGGCGGGCGCGTCCACGGCGATCCGGAGGGCAGACCCTAGGCTGGGAGGTATGACCTCGAACCGCTGGTCCGACCTCGAGCGGCCGCCGCTCAACGCGGCCGCCCTGCGCCGCGCGATCGTCACCCCCGACAGCCTGTGGACCGACCTGGACGTGGTCGGCTCCACCGGCTCCACCAACAGCGACCTGGGCGCCCGGGCCCGGGAGGGCGCCGCCGAGGGCGCGGTGCTGGTCGCCGAGGAGCAGTCCGCGGGGCGCGGCCGCCTGGACCGCCAGTGGCAGGCCCCCGCCCGTTCCGGGCTGTTCTTCTCCGTGCTGCTGCGGCCGACGTCCGTCCCGCCCCGGCGCTGGGGCTGGCTGCCCCTGCTGGCCGGTGTGGCGACGGCCACCGCCGTGGCGCGGACGGCGGGCGTGGACACCGGGCTGAAGTGGCCCAACGACGTGCTCGTCACCGTCGACGGCGAGGAACGGAAGACCGGCGGCATCCTCGCCGAGCGCGTCGGCGACGACGCCGTGGTGATCGGCATCGGCCTCAACGTCACCCTCCGCGAGGAGGAGCTGCCGGTCCCCGCCGCGGGCTCGCTCATGCTCGCCGGGGCCAAGGTCACCGACCGCGACCCGCTGCTGCGCGCGGTGCTGCGTTCCCTGGCCGACTGGTACGGCGAGTGGCTTCGCGCCGACGGCGATCCGGCCGGCTCCCGGCTGCAGCAGGCGTACGCCGCCGGCTGCGTGACGCTCGGCCGCACCGTACGGGCCGAACTCCCCGGCGGGGGCGAGGTCGGCGGGCGGGCGGTGGCCGTCGACGACGACGGGCGGCTGGTCGTCGCGACCGGCGAGGGCGAGCGGGCGGTCGCCGCGGGCGACGTCGTCCACGTGCGGCCGGCGGGACAGTGAGCCAGGCCACACCTGCCGTATTGTTGAGGCGGCAGCCTCCGACGCGGTGATCGGAAGGGCCGGTGCGCAGGGACCCAGGAGGGGGCGGGCGGTGACCGTGGACGACGCGAGCGACCTCCCGCCGCACGAAGAGCCGGGCGGGCCTCGTCGCGAACAGGCGGAGCGCGAGGAGCGCGACGAGCACGAGGAGCCCGAGGAACGGGGCGGATCCACCCGGTCCCACGCCATCGAAGAGGACCCGATCGCCCTGCGCCTGGAGCACTTGATCCTGGGCTCCGGACGGCACTACACACCTTTTCAGGCGGCCCGCAGCGCCGGCGTCTCCATGGACCTCGCCGCCCGGTTCTGGCGCGCGATGGGCTTCGCCGACATCGGCCAGGCACGCGCGCTGACCGAGGCCGACGTCCTGGCGCTGCGCCGCCTGGCCGGTCTGGTCGAGGCCGGGCTGATCAGCGAGAGCACGGCGATCCAGGTCGCCCGCTCCACCGGCCAGACCACGGCCCGGCTGGCCGAGTGGCAGACCGACTCCTTCCTGGAGGAGCTCACCGAACCGCCCGAACCCGGCATGACCCGGGGCGAGGTGGCCTATCCGCTGGTCGAGCTGCTGCTGCCGGAGCTGGAGGAGTTCCTCACCTACGTGTGGCGGCGCCAGCTTGCCGCCGCCACCAGCCGGGTCGTCCGCTCGGACGACGAGGAGGCCGTCGACCGCCGGCTGGCGGTCGGCTTCGCCGACCTCGTCGGCTTCACCCGGCTCACCCGGCGGCTGGAGGAGGAGGAACTCGGCGAACTGGTCGAGGCCTTCGAGACCACGGCCGCCGACCAGGTGGCCGCGCACGGCGGACGGCTCATCAAGACCCTCGGTGACGAAGTGCTGTTCGTCGCGGACGACGCCGGCACGGCCGCCGAGATCGGCATGCGGCTGATCGAGACGATGAACGGCGACGAGACGATGCCGGCGCTGCGCGTCGGCATGGCCTTCGGCACCGTCACGACCCGCATGGGTGACGTCTTCGGCACCACGGTGAACCTGGCGAGCCGGCTGACCTCGATAGCGCCACGGGACGCGGTGCTCGTCGACGGCGAGCTGGCGCAGGCGCTCGTCGCGGCGGGCGAGGCACCCGAGTCGGAGGCGGAGCTCGAGCCCGGGTCGGAGGAGAAGTACCGCTTCGGGCTGCAGCCCATGTGGCGGCGGCCGGTGCGCGGTCTCGGCGTGGTCGAGCCCTGGCTGCTGAACCGCCGGGGCGGCTGAGCGGGCACGCCCACTACGCTGGCGGTCGACGGTTCACGATCGTTAACAGCGACCCGGAGGTGGCGGCGCGATGGCCGAGCAGCGGTTTGGCGAGTGGGTGGCGGTACGCAGGCACGGTGACGCCGGGCGGGTGGCGGAACTGGTGCTGGACCGGCCCAAGGCGATGAACGCCATCTCGACGGACATGGCCCGGGCGGTCACCGAGGCGTGCGCGGCGCTGTCCGCCGACCGGTCGGTCAGCTGCGTCGTGCTCACCTCGACCCACGAGCGGGCGTTCTGCGTGGGCGCCGACCTGAAGGAGCGCAACTCCTTCACCGACGCCGACCTCGCGCGGCAGCGCCCGTACACGCGGGCCGCCTA
This sequence comes from Streptomyces sp. PA03-6a, assembly GCF_033792765.1. Lineage (NCBI taxonomy): Bacteria > Bacillati > Actinomycetota > Actinomycetes > Kitasatosporales > Streptomycetaceae > Streptomyces > Streptomyces sp. PA03-6a. The sequence continues at coordinate 21,563 of NZ_JARAVK010000090.1, forward strand.
CACGGCCGTGCTGGAACTGCCGATGCCGTCCGTGGCCTCGGTGCACGGCTTCGCCCTCGGCGGCGGGTACGAGCTGGCGCTGGCGTGCGACGTGATCGTCGCCGACCCGACGGCCGTCGTGGGGCTGCCGGAGGTCACGGTGGGCGTGATCCCCGGTGGCGGCGGCACGCAGTTGCTGCCGCGCCGGGTGGGCGCGGCCCGGGCGGCGCAGCTGATCTTCACCGGGCGCCGGGTGCCCGCGGCGGAGGCGCTGGCGCTGGGTCTGGTGGACGTGCTCGCGGAGCAGGGCCAGGACCGTGTGGAGGCGCTCGGGCTGGCCTCGCGGATGGCCGGGAACTCGCCGGTGGGCCTGCGTGCGGCCAAGCGGGCGCTGCGGCTGGGCCAGGGCACGGACCTGCGGACCGGGCTGGACGTCGAGGACGCCGCATGGCGCACGGTCGCCTTCTCCGGGGACCGCACCGAGGGTGTCGCGGCCTTCAACGAGAAGCGCGACCCGGTGTGGCCGGGTGAGTGATTGAGGCGGAAAACGACCGCGCCGACGGGCGCGTAACGTGCGGGGCCGTGCGAACGTCGCAAACTGGTAAAAAGTCTGCGGGCGACAGGAGACGGGCGCATGAACGGCACCGGCGGGGACGCTCGACTGCGCGCCGTCGCCGAACTCGCGCGGGCGGTGGCGGCGGCGAAGTCGCCCATGGAGGCGGCCGTCGCCGCCGCGTCCTCGGCGCGGATCGCCCTCGGCGGTTCCATGGCGGCGATCTCCCGCTGGGAGCGCGACCGGGGACGGCTGCGGGTGCTGGTCAACGACGGGGACCTGGCGCCCGGCGAGGAGCCGCAGCCCGTCGAGGAGGTGTACTCGGTCGCGGACTTCCCGGAGATCGTGGAGTTCCTGCACGTCAAGTGGACCGAGGGCGGCGAGCCGCACGCCTGGATCGAGACGGCCGAGGGCCCGGCGGAGGGCCGTACCGGCGCTTACTGCCACCAGCGGGTGGCCACGCTGCGGCGGCGCGGCCGCACCTCCTGCGTCGTCGCGCCGATCATGCTGCACGGGCTCGCCTGGGGCGAGCTGTACGTGGCCCGGGGCGCCGGGCGGCCGGTCTTCGACCGGGACGACGCCGAGTTCGCGACCGTGCTCGCGGCGCTCACCGCGGCCGGGATCGCCCAGACCGAGCGGCTGGCCGAGGTGCGCCGGCTGGCCTTCACCGACCCGCTGACCGGGCTGGCCAACCGGCGGGCGGTCGACCAGCGGCTGGAGGAGGCGGTGGAACGGCACCGGGCCGACGGGACCCCGGTGAGCCTGATGGTCTGCGACCTCAACGGGCTCAAACGGGTCAACGACCAGCTCGGGCACGCGGTCGGCGACCGGCTGCTGGTCGGCTTCGGCTCCGTGCTGTCGCTGTGCGGGGCCGCACTGGAGGGCAGCCTGGTCGCGCGGCTGGGCGGCGACGAGTTCTGCCTGCTGTCGGTGGGGCACCGCGCGGAGCAGGTCGTGGCGGTCGCCGAGGAGCTGTGCGTGCGGACCAAGTGGCTGGGGCTGGGCGACGGGGTGGCGGTCGGGGTGGCGTCCACGGACGCGGAGATCGGCGTGGTGACCTCGGGGCGCCGGTTGTTCCGGCTGGCGGACGCGGCCCAGTACCGGGCGAAGGCGCTGCACTCGGTGGAGCCGGTGGTCGCCGGGCGTGGGGCGCCGGAGGACCCGGTGGTCCGGCTCGCCGACCAGCCCGCGGGCCACGACGTGGAGCGGCGCCGCTTCCGGGGGCGGGACTGAAGCCCCGCCCGCGGCCCGGGGAGCGCACCATGGGACGGGCCGGCGGGTGCGGCGGGGGCCGCGCGGAAGAGGCCCGTCGGGCACGTGACAGGTTGCGATTCAGTCCGTAGGGTTCGTGAATATGAGTATGCATAACGTGGTGATCGGGGCCCACGGGGCCGCGGCGGAGGACGTGCTGGCGGTGGCCCGCGGTGGTGCGCGGGTCGAGCTGTCTGCGGAGGCGCTGGCCGGGATCGCCGCGGCGCGCGAGGTCGTGGAGGCCCTGGCGGCGAAACCGGAGCCGGTCTACGGCGTCTCCACGGGCTTCGGCGCGCTCGCGGTGCGGCACATCAGCCCCGAGCTGCGCGCGCAGCTGCAGCGCAGCCTGGTGCGCTCGCACGCCGCCGGCATGGGCCCGCACGTGGAGCGTGAGGTGGTGCGCGCGCTGATGTTCCTGCGGCTGAAGACGCTGGCCTCCGGCCGTACCGGTGTCCGTCCGGTCGTCGCCGAGACGATGGCCGCGCTGCTCAACGCGGGCATCACCCCCGTCGTCCACGAGTACGGCTCCCTGGGCTGCTCCGGCGACCTGGCACCGCTGTCGCACTGCGCGCTGGTCCTGATGGGCGAGGGCGAGGCGGAGGGCCCCGACGGCGTCGTGCGCCCCGCCGCGGAGCTGCTGGCCGAGCACGGCATCGAGCCCGTCGAGCTGCGTGAGAAGGAGGGCCTGGCCCTCATCAACGGCACCGACGGCATGCTCGGCATGCTCGTCATGGCCATCGACGACCTGCGCCGGCTGTTCACCGCCGCCGACGTCACCGCCGCGCTGTCGATGGAGGCGCTGCTGGGCACCGACAAGGTGCTCGCCCCCGAGCTGCACGCGATCCGCCCGCACCCCGGCCAGGCGGCCAGCGCCGAGAACATGCGCCGCGTGCTCGCCGGCTCCGGGCTCACCGGGCACCACCAGGACGACGCCCCGCGGGTCCAGGACGCGTACTCGATCCGCTGCGCCCCGCAGGTGGCCGGCGCCGGCCGGGACACCGTGACGCACGCCATGACGGTCGCCGACCGCGAGCTGGTCTCCGCCGTCGACAACCCGGTCGTCTTCGCCGACGAAGGCTCTGGGGGAGGGCGTGTGGAGTCCAACGGCAACTTCCACGGCGCCCCCGTCGCCTACGTGCTGGACTTCCTGGCCATCGCGGCGGCCGACCTCGGGTCGATAGCGGAGCGGCGCACCGACCGGCTGCTGGACAAGAGCCGTTCGCACGGCCTGCCCGCCTTCCTGGCCGACGACCCGGGCGTGGACTCCGGCCTGATGATCGCCCAGTACACGCAGGCCGCGCTGGTCAGCGAGAACAAGCGGCTCGCGGTCCCGGCCTCGGTGGACTCCATCCCGTCCTCGGCGATGCAGGAGGACCACGTGTCGATGGGCTGGTCGGCCGCGCGCAAGCTGCGGCAGGCGGTGGACAACCTGGCCCGGATCGTGGCGGTCGAGCTGATGGCCGCGTCGCGCGCCGTCGAGCTGCGCGTCCAGGGCAGCGAGGTACTGGTGGCCGCCCCGGCGACCCAGGCCGTGGTGAAGGCGGCGCGCGAGGCCGGAGTGGGCGGCCCCGGCCCGGACCGCTTCCTGTCCCCGGACCTGGAGGCGGCGTACGACTTCGTGCGCGGCGGCGGTCTGGTGGCGGCGGCCGAGTCGGTCACCGGCCCGCTCGCCTGACCCCTGCCCCGCCCCGGCCTCCGGGCCGGGGCGGGCGGGTTCCTAGTACATCTCGCGGGCGCGGCGGCTCGCGTTGACCACGAGCGCCGCGCCCAGGCCGAGGAAGGCGGTCCCGCCGACCAGGTACGGCGTGGTGTCGACGCTGCCGGTGTCCGCCAGGTGCTGTCCCTGGTCGGTGCCCGACCCGGCGGTGGCGGTGGAAACGGACGACTGCGCGCTCGTGTTCGCCGTGTGCTCGGCACTGGCGGACGCGTTGGGCACGAAGTACAGGGCGCCGAGCACGGCGGCAGCCGTGACGGCGACGAAAGCGGGTGGACGGTGCGAGGTCAACGGATCCCCCAGCGGTTGCGGCGACTTGACCGTGAAGGCCGATGGTAGTGAGACAACCGCCGCTGAGGGAAGTTCGACCCCGGAACCGGAGCTTCCGCGGGTTCCCGGAGGGCTGCCGCGGGTATCCTTCCGCGCCGGAAGCGGACTGCCTGCGCAACGGGGGCCGTTCCCCCGCATACGCTCCGTCACATGAGCACTACTGACATCCCCACCGGGGAGAGCGGGCCGCGCTACGTGCGGCTCCAGGTGGAGCTGGTCCTGGAGATCACCGGGTCCGGCGAGCTGACCGACGCCGCGCTGGACCAGATCGGCGGCGACGAGTACATGCCGGACGACGAGCGGCAGCACGCCGAGGCGTCGGTGCGGCAGGACGAGTCGGAGGCGCTGGCCTACCTGGTCGATCCGTTCGACCTGGTCACCAGCGTGCCGGGGATCGAACTGGTGCAGGCGTCCTGGTCCTGTGCCCACACCGAGTACGACCCCGACTCCGACGAGTGGGACCTCTACGACGACGAGGCCGACGACGAGGTGGACGACGAGGTGGACGAAGCCGACATCGAGGAGGAGGAACCGCAGGGACGCTGAACGCGTCTTCGGCAGTGCGTGACTCACCCGCCCCGGGCCCCTCACGGGTCCGGGGTTTCGCACGGGCCGCGTGACCGCGCCCATGTCACGTGCGTCACGCACGTGTTCTTCCCCACACTTCCCGGGGTGGGGGAACGGACCAAAGACCCTGGCAGTTCCTGGACGTACGAGTGAGGCTCGATCGAGGGCCGTGGCCCGCGACGCACGCGGGCCGGGGGAAACGCGTACCGGAAGACATTGGAGATCTGTGTGAAGCGCGCCGAGACCGGCACAGCCACCGACACGAGTCCCTCGCGCAAGCGGCGAGCCGGGCTGGCAGCTCTGGCGCTGCTCGCCGTCGGGGCGATCACGCTGACCGCCTGCGGGGGAGACAAGGCGGGCACGGCCGGTTCCGACAACAACGCCAAGTCGCAGGCCTCGGTCGACGAGCAGGCGGCCAAGGACTCCTCGGACGCCCGAATATCGATCACCCCGAAGACCGGCGCCAGCGACGTCAGCATCAACACGGGCGCCAAGGTGCAGGTGACCGACGGTGAGCTCACCAGCGTCACCATGACCTCGGTCGCCGACGGCTCCGCCGTCAAGGGCACGATCTCCGCGGACGGGTCGAGCTGGGCGCCCGACGGCCCGCTGAAGCGGGAGACCCAGTACAAGATCGCCGCCAAGGCGGAGGACGGCAAGGGCCGCAAGGCCGCCGAGAACTCCACCTTCACCACGGTCACCTCCGCGCACAGCTTCATCGGCTACTACACGCCCGAGAACGGCCAGACCGTCGGCGTGGGCATGCCGGTCTCGATCAACTTCACCAAGGCGATCGAGGACAAGAAGGCCGTCCAGTCGGCGATCGCGGTGACCTCCAGCAGCGGCCAGGAGGTCGTCGGCCACTGGTTCAACTCCACCCGGCTCGACTTCCGCCCGGAGTCCTACTGGCAGGCCGGCTCCACCGTCACCCTCAAGCTGAACCTCGACGGCGTCGAGGGCTCCTCCGGGATCTACGGCGTCCAGGACAAGACCGTCAGCTTCAAGATCGGTCGCAGCCAGGTCTCCACGGTCGACGCCTCGACCCACCGGATGAAGGTCGCCCGCGACGGCAAGGTCATCCGCAACATCCCGATCTCCGCCGGCTCGGACGAGAACACCACCTACAACGGCCAGATGGTGATGTCGGAGAAGTTCACCGAGACCCGGATGAACGGCGCCACGGTCGGCTTCACCGACGACGACGGCAAGGGCGAGTACGACATCAAGGACGTGCCGCACGCCATCCGCCTGACCACGTCCGGCACCTTCATCCACGGCAACTACTGGGGCGCCGACTCGGTGTTCGGCGCCGTCAACACCAGCCACGGCTGCGTGGGCCTGAACGACACCAAGGGCGCCAAGGACACCTCCACCGACGCCTACTGGTTCTACACGAACTCGATCGTCGGCGACGTCGTGATCGTGAAGAACTCCAAGGACAAGACCGTCGACCCGGCGAACGGCCTCAACGGCTGGAACATGAGCTGGAGCGCCTGGAAGGCCGGCAGCGCGGTCTGATACCGCTCCCGCCCCGGACGGCGACAGGGGCCCGGAACCATGAGGTTCCGGGCCCCTGTGGCGTCCTTCGCGCCCTCGCCGGGCGGGCCGTCAGTCCTTCGTGCCGTCCACGATGACCGGGGAGCCGTTCGCGCCCGTGCCGCAGGGCACCGCGTACACGGGGTTGGACTTCGCGGCCTCGCGGTAGGCGTCCAGGCACTGGTTGTAGAGCACCTTGTCGCTCAGCGACCGCGCGATGATCCGGTTGGCGCTCGCGATGCCCTCCGCCTCGATCCGCTTGCGCTCCGCCTCGGCCTTGGCCGTCCTGGCCGCCTCGGTGGCCCGCTCGGTGGCCTGCTCCTGCTGGATCTTCTTGTCGATCTGCTCCTGCAACTGGTCGGAGGGCCGCACGTTGCGCAGGTTCACCGCGGTGACGTCGATGCCGCGCGGGGCGAGGCGCTGCTTGATCAGGGCGTCGATCTCCGACCCGATCCGCTCGCGGCCGGAGGCGTACCCCTCCTCGCTGCTGTGCTTGGCGAAGACGTTGCGTATGATCTCGCGGCTGTCCGGCATCACCAGCCGCGACTGGATGGCCTCCTCGTTGCCCGCCAGCCGGTAGAGCTCGACGGCCTTGGCGGGCACCACGGCCCACTTGATGGTCACGTCTGCGTAGAGCACCCCGCCCTGCGAGGAGCGCACCTCGACCACGTCCTTGTCGTGCAGATCGAGGTCGACCGGGCGCGTGGAGAACGACGTGACGTCGGTGAACGGCGACCTGAAGTGGATGCCGGAGGTCAGCGGGGAGCCGACCTTGCCGAAGGTCACCGGGACGCCGACCTCGTAGGCGCTCACGACGTGGACGCATGCGAAGGCGCCGGCCAGCACGCCCGCCAGGGCGCTGAGCGCCGCTCCCAGCTTCCAGCCGACGGAGCTCTGGCCCCGGGCGACGAAGAACAGCACGACCGCCGCCATGAGCAGCAGGATGGACAGCACGAACACAGGGATCCCCCTCCGGAACACGGACCGGCGCCGCCCCCCGGCCGCGCCGCGCAGCGCATCGTAACGGCCCGAGGTGACGGTTCCGTACGTCGTGTGACGGGCCGTGACGAGCTGTTGCGAGGCTGTTGCCTGGTCCGGACGCGGGCCCTGGCGGGGTGCCCGGCGGGCTACCGCGTCCGCAGCGCCTGGGGGTCGTCCAGGACGGAGCGCACCACGCTGTACGCCGCCCCGAGCAGCACGCCCTCGCGGCCCAGCCGGGACACCCGCACGGCGTCCGCGCGCCATTGACGGTCCGTCACGCGGCGGCCCAGCTCGCGTTCGACGGCCGAGCGCAGCCACGGCGCCAGCGAGGCCAGGGTGCCGCCCAGCACGACGGCCTGCGGGTCCAGCAGGTTCACCGCGCCGCTCAGCGCGATCCCGAAGGCCTGCCCGGCGGCCGCGAGCGCCTTCAACGCCGCCGGGTCCCCCTCAACGGCGGCCGCCTGGAGGGCCTTGAGCGCGTCCGGCCGCTCCGGGGCGATGCCCGCGGCGCGCAGCACGGCCTCCTCGCCCGCGTACTGCTCCAGGCAGCCGCGGGCCCCGCAGGAGCAGCGCGGGCCCGTCGGGTGCACGGGCACGTGGCCGAGCTCCCCGGCGAAGCCGCGCGCGCCGCGGAACAGCCGGCCGTCGACGACCAGCGCCGCGCCGATGCCGATCTCCGCCGAGACGTGCACAAAGTCGGTGACGCCCTCGTGGCCGCCCAGCCAGAGCTCGGCGAGGGCGCCGAGGTTGGCCTCGTTCTCGACCGTGACCGGGATGCGGGCTCCGGCGAGGCAGTCGCCCCCTGCCCGGTCGAACCAGCCCGCGGCGTCGACGTCCTCCCAGCCGAGGTTCGGCGCCCGCATCACGACCTGCCGGTCCCGGCCGACCAGGCCCGGCACGGCGAGCGTCAGTCCGGCCGCGCTCAGTCCGGCGGCCCGCGCCTCCTGCCGCACCCCGCCGACGAGCGCCGCGAGTTCGCGCAGCACCTCCGGCGCCGGACGGCCGCGGTTGTCCGCCTCGACGCGGGCCCGGGCGCGCACGGTGCCGCGCAGGTCGACCGCGACGGCGGCGAGGTGGTCCACCCCGACCTCGGCGCCGAGGCCCGCCGGACCGGTGTCGTTGAGCGCCAGGGCGGTGCCGGGGCGGCCGACCGTGCCGGGGCGCTGGGTGCCCAGCTCCACCAGCAGGCCGGCCGCGAGCAGCTCGTCGACGAGGGTCGACACGGTGGCCCGGGTCAGCCCGACCTCGGCGGCGACGGCCGCGCGCGAGACCTCGCCGTGTTCCGCCACGGCTCGCATCACCAGCGCCAGATTCCGCCGTCGCAACCCCGCCTGCGACCCCGGCCCTTCCGCCACGCCCCGGTCCCCTTCCGCTCTCGTCCGTCATCCGTCCTGGTCAACGTCGTCCTGCCCCCACCCTCGCACGCCCCGCCCGGCGGCCGGACCCCGGGCGGGGCGAGCGGCTCACCGCACGTCGAAGGAGTCGGCCAGCGCCGCCGCGAGGCGGTCGAGCGCGGCGTCGTCGCGCGGGACGGGGTCGTAGGAAGGGCCGGCCGTGGTGTCCCAGCGGCGGGCGACGGCCTGCGGGGACTCCCCGGTGAGCAGCCCGGCGGCCTGCGCGGCCGCGCCCAGCGCGACCAGCTCGTCCGCGACGGGGATCCGGACGGCCCGCCCCGACAGACGCCGCACGGTCTCCCGCCACGCCGTGCCGCGGGCGCCGCCGCCGATGAGCAGCAGGGGCTCGTCGGAGGTGGTGCCGTCGACCGCGAGCACCTGGTCGAGTGCGGTGAGCAGGGCGTACGCCGCGCCGTCGTACGCGGCCTGGAGGATCTGCCCCGGGGTGGTGTCGTGCCGCAGCCCGGTGAGCAGCCCGGAGGCGTACGGCAGGTTGGGGGTGCGCTCGCCGTCGAGGAAGGGCAGCAGGACCGTGCCGCCGCCCCCCTCGACCGCCTCGCGGTCCAGGGAGAGCAGCCCCGCGATCTTGTCGACGGCGAGGGTGCAGTTGAGGGTGCAGGCCAGCGGCAGCCAGTCGCCGTGCCCGCCCGCGAAGCCGGCGACGATGCCGGTGGGGTCGGTGGGCCGGGTGGCGGCGGGGGTGTAGACCGTGCCGGAGGTGCCGAGGCTCAGCGCGGGCTGACCGGGCAGGAGCCCGAGGCCGAGGGCCGCGGCGGCGTTGTCGCCGGTGCCCGCGCCGACCAGGACGCCCTCGCGCAGCGGCAGCCCGGGCAGGGTGACCCCCGCGGCCTCGCCGGGGCCGAGGACCCTGGGCAGCAGGGCCGGGTCGAGGCCGATCTCGGCGAGCAGCGCCTCGTCGTACGTCTCGGTGTCCGTGGCCCACCAGCCGGTGCCGGAGGCGTCGCCCCGGTCGGTGACGCCGGCGCCGCCGAGCCGTTCGGTGAGGAAGTCGTGCGGGAGGCGCACGGCCGCGGCGGCCTTGGCGGTCTCCGGCTCGTGCTCGGTGAGCCAGGCCCACTTGGTCACGGTGAAGCTCGTGCCGGGCACGCTGCCGAAGCGCTCCGCCCAGTACGCGGCGCCGTGCCGCTCCACCAGCGCGGCGGCCTGCGGGGCGGACCGCACGTCGTTCCAGAGCAGGGCGGGCCGCAGGGGCCGGCCGACCGGGTCGAGGACGACCAGGCCGTGCTGCTGGCCGCCGACCGCGATGGCGTCGGCGCGCTCCGCGTACGGCCCGATCTGGGCGAGCGCGGCGCCGAGCGCACGCCACCACACCTCGGGGTCGGTCTCGCGGCCCGCGCCCTCACTCACCGTGTGCCGGGCCTGTCCCCTGGCCAGCACCTCGCCCGTCTCCACGTCGACTGCGAGCACCTTGGTCGACTGGGTGGAGCTGTCCACACCCAGCGCGATCGGTCCGTTACCCATCCTGCGGCTCCCTTCACAAAGCGGCGATGGCATATTAATTTGTTCAGTGGTCTTACGAATAGGAGCCGCCGCGATGAGTTTCACCCCCACCCCCGAGGACAAGTTCACCTTCGGTCTCTGGACCGTCGGCTGGCAGGGCCGCGACCCCTTCGGTGACGCGACCCGCCCCGCCCTCGATCCCGTCGAGAGCGTCAACCGGCTGGCCGAGCTCGGAGCGTACGGCGTCACCTTCCACGACGACGACCTGATCCCCTTCGGCTCGGACGACACCGCCCGCGAGGGCCACATCAAGCGCTTCCGCCAGGCCCTGGACGCCACCGGCCTGAAGGTGCCGATGGCCACCACCAACCTCTTCACGCACCCGGTCTTCAAGGACGGCGGCTTCACCGCCAACGACCGCGAGGTCCGGCGCTTCGCGCTCCGCAAGACCATCCGCAACATCGACCTCGCCGCCGAGCTGGGCGCCAAGGTCTACGTCGCCTGGGGCGGCCGCGAGGGCGCCGAGTCCGGTGCCGCCAAGGACGTGCGGGTCGCCCTCGACCGCTTCAAGGAGGCCTTCGACCTCCTCGGCGAGTACGTCCTGGAGCAGGGCTACGACCTGCGCTTCGCGATCGAGCCCAAGCCGAACGAGCCGCGCGGCGACATCCTGCTGCCGACCATCGGCCACGCGCTGGCGTTCATCAACGAGCTGGCCCACCCCGAGCTCGTCGGCCTCAACCCCGAGGTCGGCCACGAGCAGATGGCCGGGCTGAACTTCCCGCACGGCATCGCCCAGGCGCTGTGGCACGGCAAACTCTTCCACATCGACCTCAACGGCCAGACCGGCATCAAGTACGACCAGGACCTGCGCTTCGGCGCCGGCGACCTGCGCTCGGCGTTCTGGCTGGTCGACCTGCTGGAGTCGGCCGGCTACGAGGGCCCGCGCCACTTCGACTTCAAGCCCCCGCGGACCGAGGACATGGACGGTGTGTGGGCGTCCGCCGCCGGCGGCATGCGCAACTACCTCATCCTCAAGGACCGTGCCGCCGCGTTCCGCGCCGACCCGGCCGTGCAGGACGCGCTGAAGGCCGCCCGCCTGGACCAGCTGGCGCAGCCGACCCTCGGCGAGGGCGAGTCCCTGGCCGACCTGCTCGCCGACCGCGGCGCCTACGAGGAGTTCGACGCCGACGCCGTCGCGACCCGCGGGTCCGCCTTCGAGCAGCTCGACCAGCTCGCGATGGACCACCTGCTCGGCACCCGCTGAGCCCCGCGGAAACCGGGTTGCCGCCGGGCCCGGCCCGGCGGCACCCTGCGGGGGTGATCGAACTGCGCGTGCTCACCCCCGACGACTGGCCGCTCTGGCGGGAGCTGCGGCTCGCCGCGCTCGCCGACGCGCCGCACGCCTTCGGCGCCCGGCTCGCCGACTGGCAGGGCGACGGCGACCGCGAGGAACGCTGGCGCGACCGGCTCGCCCTGCCCGGCTCGTACAACCTGGTCGCCCTCGTGGACGGCCGGCCCCGCGGCATGGCCAGCGGCGTCCCCGGCGAGCTGCCGGACAGCGCCGAGCTGATCTCGATGTGGGTCGCGGGCGAGGCCCGCGGCCGCGGCGTCGCCGACCTGCTGATCCGGGCCGTCGAGGAGTGGGCCGCGGGCACCGCGGGCGTCGCCCTGCTCCACCTCGCCATCGCGGAGGGCAACACGCCGGCGACGGCGCTCTACGTGCGCAACGGCTTCGCCGACGACGGGGGCCCCGGCGGGGTCATGCCGGACGGACGCCCCGAGCGCGTGCTGACGAAGCGGCTCGCGGCGGCGCCGGCCTGATCGGGCCGGCGCCACCGGACCCGGTCACCAGGCGAAGGCCTCCGGGGCGGGGCCCGGTCCGGGGAAGATCTCGTCGAGACCCGCCAGCAGCTCCTCGTCCAGCTCCAGGTCCACCGCGCGCAGCGCCGAGGAGAACTGCTCCGGCGTGCGCGGCCCCACGATCGGCCCGGTGACCCCGGGCCGGGTCAGCAGCCAGGCCAGCGCGACCTCGCCGGGCTCCAGCCCGTGCTTGCCGAGCAGGTCCTCGTACGCCTGCACCCGCGCCCGGACCACCGGGTCGGCCAGCCCCGCCGCCGACCGGCCCACCTTGGTGCGGGCCCCGCCGTCCTCCCGCTCCTTGCGCAGCGCGCCGCCCAGCAGCCCCTGGTGCAGCGGCGACCACGGGATCACACCGAGCCCGTACTCCTGCGCCGCCGGGATCACGTCCAGCTCGGCGCGGCGCTCCGCCAGGTTGTACAGGCACTGCTCGCTGACCAGACCCATCGAACCGCGGTTCGCGGCGACCTCGTTGGCCTGCGCGATCTTGTAGCCGGGGAAGTTCGACGACGCCGCGTGGAGGATCTTGCCCTGGCGGACCAGCACGTCCACCGCCTGCCAGATCTCCTCGAACGGGGTGCGCCGGTCGACGTGGTGGAACTGGTAGACGTCGATGTGGTCCGTGCCGAGCCGCCGCAGGCTGGCCTCGACCGCCCTGCGGATGTTGAGGGCGCTGAGCCGGTCGTGGTTCGGCCACGACTCCTCGTGCCACGCCTTCCCGTCCGCCGACATGTTCCCGTAGACCTTCGTGGCCAGCACCACCTTGTCGCGGCGGCCCCCGCCCCGCGCGAACCACGAGCCGATGACCTTCTCCGTCAGGCCCTTGTCCTCGGCGGTGCCGTAGATGTCCGCCGTGTCGAAGAAGTTGACCCCCGTGTCCAGCGCGGCGTCCATGATCGTGTGACTGGTGGCCTCGTCCGTCTGCCCGCCGAAGTTCATCGTCCCCAGGACGATGCGGCTGACCTTGAGGCCGGTGCGGCCGAGCTGTGTGTACCTCATGGGGTACCAGCGAACCTCTTCGAGTGGACTCCCGGCAAGTGCGTTGTCCGGGGCGGGGGGTTGTGGTTGCGGCCGGTTGTCGTGTGCGGGTTGTTTGCGCCTGCGGCGGGCGTCCACCCGCCCTCC
>NZ_JARAVK010000091.1:0-34268 GCF_033792765.1 Streptomyces sp. PA03-6a
GTTAGGGGGGTTTAAGGGACCGGTTCCCCCCCCCACGGTCCCCCTCGGGGGTCCCGGTCCCGCCGCCCGCCCCGGAGCGCCGGCGCCGCACCGGCGTACGGGCGCTGGTGGCCGTGGCGCTGGCCGCCGCCCTCGCCGGCGGCGGGTTCTACGCCGCCGAGCACTTCGGCAGCTCCGGCGGCGCGCAGGGCGACGCGGCGCGGCCGAGCCATTCGGCGACCTCGTCCTCGTCCTCGCCCTCCTCGCCCTCCTCGCCCTCCTCACCTTCACCGTCCGTGCCGGGCCCGTCGCCCGTGCCGGCCGGCTACCACCTGGCGGAGGAACCGGACCGCGGGTTCTCGGTCCCGGTGCCCGACGGGTGGACCCGCAAGGTCAGCGACGACGGCCAGCAGGTCATCTACATCGACCCGACCGGTCTGGCCGGCATGCGGATCGGCACGCTGGACTACGCGGCGAACGACCCGCTGGCGCACTTCGAGGAAGAGGAACAGCAGACCATCCCCAAGCTGGACGGGTACGAGCGGCTGCGCATGCAGAGCACCCGCTGGCGCGAGCGCCCGGCGGCCATATGGGAGTTCAGCTTCGAGGGCAAGGCCCGCGACTTCCGCGCCATCGACCTGGGCTTCGGGGAGCCCGGTGAACGCGAGTTCGCCGTCTACCTCTCCGCGCCGACGGCTCAATGGGGTGATTTCCGGCCCGTCTTCGACAACGCGGTGGCCGGACTCGTCGTCCACGACTAGCACACGTCGGGGCCGGGGTGGGACCACGGCCCCGAGTCAGGGATGATGGAGGTCTCCATCCCCCGGTCGCCGAAAGCAGGCGATGAGGGAGCTTCATCTTCAGCGACGGCAGAGGGAATTCATGGGCCAGGCGCACGACACCGACCAGCGTCTCATCGCCGACCGCTACCGTCTCGGCGCCGTCCTCGGCAAGGGCGGCATGGGTACCGTCTGGCGGGCCGTCGACGAGACGCTCGGTCGCACGGTCGCCGTGAAGGAGCTGCGCTTCCCGCACAACATCGACGAGGACGAGAAGCGCCGCCTGGTGACCCGCACCCTGCGCGAGGCCAAGGCGACCGCCCGGATCCGCAACACCGGGGCCGTGACGGTCTTCGACGTCGTCGAGGAGGACGGCCGGCCCTGGATCGTCATGGAGCTGGTCGAGGGCCGCTCGCTGTCGGACGCGATCCGCGAGGACGGACCGCTCACGCCCAAGCGGGCCGCCGAGGTCGGGCTGACCGTCCTGGACGTCCTGCGGGCCGCCCACAAGGAGGGCATCCTCCACCGCGACGTGAAGCCGTCCAACGTCCTGATCGCCGACGACGGCCGCGTCGTGCTCAGTGACTTCGGCATCGCCCAGATCGACGGCGACCCGTCGGTCACCTCCACCGGCATGCTCGTCGGCGCTCCCTCGTACATCTCGCCGGAGCGGGCCCGCGGCCAGAAGCCGGGCCCGCCGGCCGACCTGTGGTCGCTGGGCGCCCTGCTGTACGCCTCGATCGAGGGCCGGCCGCCGTACGACAAGGGCTCCGCCATCGCCACGCTCACCGCCGTCATGACCGAGCCGCTGCGCACCCCGCGCAACGCGGGCCCGCTGGCCGACGCGATCCAGGGGCTGCTCAACAAGGACCCCGAGCTGCGGCTGGACGACGCGGGTGTGCGCCCGCTGCTCACCGGCGTCGCCCACGCGCCGGACGTCCCGGTCGCGGAGGCCACGCGCACCATGCCGCTGCCGCCCTCCGACCCGCAGCCGACGCCCACCGACGCGCCGCCGGCCACCCGGGCCGCCGCCGCCGACCAGGCGGCGCTGCGGGCCGCCAAGGCCAAGCCGGATCCCGAGACCGCCCCGGCGACCGCGGTCACCCCGGCGACCGCGTCCGCGCCGGTCGCGCCGGTACCGGTCCCCGCCCCGGCCGCCGCCCCTCGGGTGCCGTTCCTGGCGTCGCTGGACGAGCGCCGCCGCCGCGGACTGCTCTTCGCGGCGATCCTGGTGGCGCTCGCGCTGCTCGGGACCGGCATCGGTGTCTGGGTCGCCCAGGGCGACGACGACGCGGGCTCCAGCAACCCCGCCAAGCCGCCGGCTTCGACCAGCCCCAAGTCCGGTGACGACGGCGTCCAGGACGGCAAGGGCGGCGACGACCAGGGCAAGGGCAGCGACGACTCCGGCAAGGGCGACGACAAGGGGAACGACGACAACTCCGGCAAGGGTTCGGGCAGTTCCTCCTCCGGTTCCTCCGGCGACGGCTCCGGCAGCGGGAAGGACGGCGCCGCCGCCGTCCCGGCCGGCTGGACGACCTACACCGACTCCGAGGGCTTCTCGATAGCGCTGCCGGCCGGCTGGGCCGCGAACAAGGAGCGGGCCGGCAACGGCTGGATCTTCAACGCCCGCCACAGCCCCCGGGTCCAGGTCGACTGGACCCACACCCCGGGCAAGAGCGCGGCGGACGCCTGGCGCCAGAACGAGTCGGGCACCGCGGCCAGGTTCCCCGGTTACCAGCGGGTGTCCATAAAGGACGTGGACTACCGCGGCTACCGCACCGCCGCCGACTGGGAGTTCACCTACACCTCCGGCGGCACCAAGATGCGCGCCGTGAATCGTGGCTTCGTCGTGGACGACGGTCACGGATACGCCATCCTCTTCATCGCGCCGGACGCCGGGTGGAACGGCAAGAAGACCACGGAGATGCGTGAGGCGCTCTACAAGACCTTCAAACCGGCCAAGTGACACCGCTCGAGCACGTATCGTGAGTCATTGCGGACTGTCCGCATCCAGAACGGATCGGATCTGACGCTTTGGGGAGGCGTCGTGGACGACTACGCGGGACGCGTACTGGCCGACCGCTACCGCCTGCCGCGGCCGCCCGCCGACGAGTTCGAACTGGTGGAGACCCGGGCCTGGGACACCTTCAGCAACCAGGAGGTGCTGATACGCCAGGTCCTGCTCCCCGAGGTCGTCAGCGCCGAGCCCGAGCCCCAGCACGGTGACGGCGGGGACACCGCCCGTCGGGCCCTGGAGGCGGCGCGGGCCGCGGCCGCGATACCCGATCACCCTCGGCTGGTGCAGGTCTTCGACATCTTCGTCGAGGACGGCAGCGTGTGGATAGTGAGCGAACTGGTCGCCGCCCGCCCGCTGGCCGCGGTCCTCGCCGACAAGCGGCTCAGCCCCTACCGCGCCGCCGAGGTGGCCTCCGACGTGCTGACCGCGCTGCGCGTGCTGCACACGCAGGGCTGGGTCCACCGCAACGTCACCGGCCGGACCGTGCTGGTCTGCGACGACGGCCGGGCGATGCTCTCGGGCCTGGCCGTGGGCGCCGCCCAGGAGGCGCTGTGCGGGTACAACCCGGTGCCGGTGCCCGCCATGGCCGGGGGCGGTGAGGCGCCCGGCGGCAGCTGGGACGGCCCGCACTCCGCGCTGGAGCTGGAGCGCGCCCGGCAGGCCCGGCTCACCGTGGTCGGCCCGGTCACCGAGCGGTGGGCCCCGGAGCAGGCCACCGAGGTCCACGAGAACTGGCAGCTCGCCCCGCCGGTCGGCCCGGCCGCCGACCTGTGGGCGCTGGGGTCCCTGCTGTTCCGCAGCGTCCAGGGGCATCCGCCGTTCCCGGAGGAGAGCACGGCGGAACTGGTCCAGCTGGTCATCGCCGAGCCGCCCGCGTACGCCGAGGAGTGCGGCCCGCTGCGGCCCGTGGTGGAGTCCCTGCTCCGCCAGGACCCCGAGGAGCGGCCCGACGCGGAGGAGCTGCGCGGCTGGCTGCGCTCGCTCGTCCGGTCCGCGCCCGAGCCGGACGTGGGGCTGAGCACGGTGCCCGTGCCCGCCGACGATCCGCACAAGCTGCCGGTCGTACGGCGCCGCGGTGAACTGGTGCGGCGCCGCAAGGCCGCCGCCGACCCCGTACCCGCCCACCCCGCCCACGGGCGCCACAAGCGCACCAAGGAGCGGCGGCAGGGGACGGCACGCGGCCCGCGCAGCCTCGGGGTCACCCTGGTCGGTCTGGTGCTGCTCCTGATGGTCGCCGCCGTGCTGTACGCGGTGCTCTTCATGCCGCGCGGCGGGGTCGCGGACGACCGGGGCGCGGCCGGCGCCACGCGGACCCTGCCCGCGCAGGTGCCCGGCGGCGACGAGCGGCCGCAGACGACCAAGCCGTCGGGCTCCAAGGCCCCGCGGAGCACGGCCCCCGCCACGAGCGCCCCGCCGCCCACGCGGTCCGCCCCCGCGGACGACGCCGCCACCACGGGCCTCGGCGGCGACTTCCGGCTGCGCACCGACCCGGCAGGCTTCAGCCTCGCCGTCCCCAACGGCTGGCAGCGCACGGGGAAGAACGCCGACGGGCAGGTCCGCTACACCGGCGGCGACTACCAGCTGCTCGTCGTACCCGGCCGCGACTCCGTGGCCGACAAGGGCGGCGACCCGATCGTCTACCAGAACGACGAGCCGGAGCTGGCGGGCTTCCGCGCCTCCGGCTGGTCCTCGGCCTCCGGCCTGCGCCGCCTCGACATGGGCGGGATCACCGCCGCCGAAGGGGAGTTCAGCTGGAGCGACGGCTCCGGGCGGCAGCTGTTCGCGCGCAACCTGGTGATGATCCGCGACGGCAGGTACCACGTCGTCCTGGTCATCGGGCCGGACGGCCGGCGCGCCGACGTCAAGCGGTACTTCGAGAAGGCCGCGGAGACCTACCGCAGCACCACTTGAGTGCGGCGTCCGGACCGGAACCGCGCGGCTGCGGCGCGCGTCGCAGAAGCCGTGGGGGCAGGGGAGTGAGCGGGAGCGGAAGCGTGCTGGCCGGACGGTACCGGCTCGGCGACGTCATCGGCCGCGGCGGCATGGGGCGGGTGTGGGAGGCCCAGGACGTCGTGCTGCGGCGCACCGTCGCCGTCAAGGAGCTGACGCTCGGCGCCCACCTCGCCGAGGACGACCGCGCCGTGCTCCAGGAGCGCATGAAGCAGGAGGCCCGCGCCGCCGCCAGGATCAACCACCCCAACGTGGTGACCGTCCACGACGTCGTGGAACAGGACGGCCGCCCCTGGATCGTCATGGAACTGGTCGACGGCCGTTCCCTGGACGAGGTGGTGCGGCGGGACGGCCCGCTGCCGCCGCGGCGGGCGGCCGCCGTGGCCGCCGCCGTGCTGGAGGCGCTGCGCGCGGCGCACGCCGCGGGGGTGCTCCACCGGGACGTGAAGCCCGCCAACGTGCTGCTCGCCCGCGACGGCCGGGTCCTGCTGACGGACTTCGGCATCGCCGTCGTCGAGGGTGACTCGGCGATCACCCGGACCGGCGAACTCGTCGGCTCCGTCGACTACCTGGCGCCCGAACGGGCCCGCGGCGGCCGTCCCGGGCCGGAGTCCGACCTGTGGTCGCTGGGCGCCACGCTCTACGCGGCGGTAGTCGAGGGACGCTCGCCGTTCCGCCGCACCTCGCCGATCGGCACGCTGCAGGCCGTGGTGTACGAGGACCTGCCCGAACCCCGGGCGGCCGGTCCGCTGCGCCCGGTGATCGCGGCGCTGCTCGCGAAGGAGCCGGCCGCGCGGCCGGAGGCCGGCCGGTTGGCGACCACCCTTGCGGCCATCGCGGCGGGTGGTCCCCGGCGCCGCCGCCCCGGCAGGCGGCGCACCGCCCTCGTGGCGGCCGCGGTCGCGGTGGCGCTGCTCGCGGGCACCGGAGCCGTCCTGGCGGTGGTGAAGGGGCGTGGCGACGGCAGCGGGGTCCCGGCCGGCTACGTGCGGGTCCACGACCCGGCGGGGTTCAGCCTGGCCGTGCCGCGCGGCTGGAAGCGGCAACTGGACGGCGACCAGATCGACTACACGCCCGACGACGGCGCGCACCGGCTGCGCATCGGCGTCGGCCGCGCGGCGCCGGGGCTCAATCCGTACATGCACCTGCTCGAACTGGAGAAGAGCGTCCGGGCGCTGCCCGACTACACCCGGGTGCGGCTGCACCAGAACACCTTCCGGGGCGGCGACGGCTGCCTGTGGGAGTTCAGCTGGACCGACTCCAAGGAGCACCCCGGCCCGCGCCGCGCCGTCGACCAGGCGTACGTCGCGGCAGACGGCAGCGAGTACGCCCTCTACATGGGGGCGCCGGCCGGCGACTGGGCCGCCGCCTCCGCCGGTTTCCAGGTGGCGCTGCAGACCTGGCGGCCGGAGCCGGGGAACTGACGGTGCGGCATCATGGCCCCATGACGGGCGACGGGGGGCGGCTGGTCGCCGGGCGCTACCGGATCACGGGGCGGCTCGGGCGCGGCGGCATGGGCACGGTGTGGCGGGCCGACGACGAACTGCTGGGCCGCCGGGTGGCGGTCAAGGAGCTGCACGCCGAGGGCGAGGAGGACCGCGCCCTGCGGGAGGCCCGCACGGTCGCGCAGATACGGCATCCCCACGTGATCGTCCTGTTCGACGTCGTCGAGGAGGACGGCCGCCCCTGGATCGTCATGGAACTCGTCGACGGCCGCTCGCTGGCCGAAGTCCTCGCCCAGGACGGCCCGTTGGCACCGCGCGAGGCCGCCCGCGTCGGCGCCGCCGTCACCGGCGCGCTGCGGGCGGCGCACGAGCGCGGGGTCCTCCACCGCGACATCAAGCCCGGCAACGTCCTCGTCGAGCACGGCACCGGGCGGGTCGTGCTGACCGACTTCGGCATCGCGCGGGTGGCGGGCGCGACCACGCTGACCAAGGCCGGGGACTTCGTGGGCTCCCCCGAGTACACCGCCCCCGAGCGCATGTCCGGACAGGCCGCCGGTCCCGCCTCCGACCTGTGGTCGGTGGGCGTCCTGCTGTGCGCGGCCGTCGCCGGGCGGTCGCCGTTCCGCCGTGACTCCCTGGGGGAGGTGCTGCACGCCGTCGTCTTCGACGAGATCCGGCCGCCGGAGCGGACCGGGCCGCTGCTGCCGGTGGTCGAGGCGCTGCTGCGCCGCGAGCCCGGGCGGCGCCCGACCGCGGAGGAGACCGAGACCCTGCTCGCCGGCTACGCGGAGACCGGCGTGCCGCCCACCGCGGTGCCCGCGCCTGCGCCCGTCCCGGAGGCGGAGCGGCAGGACGCGCCGCTTCCCCGGGCCCGGCGCAGGCGGGCCCCGCTCGCGGCCGCGCTGGGCGTGGTGGTGCTGGCGGGGGCCGGTGTCGCGGCGGCGTCCCTGCTGCCGGACGGGGGATCGCCGGGGGACGGCGCCTCCCCGGTCCGCACCGTCGCCACGGGCGGCGAGGCCACGCACGCCACCCCGTCCGCCTCGTCCACCCCGTCCGCCCCGGCGCCGTCCGCCCCGGCGCTCCCCGCGGGCTTCCGCACGGTCGACGACCCCGCCGGTTTCTCGCTCGCCCTGCCGGAGGGCTTCCGGCGCTCCCTGGAACCGCCGCGGATCTTCTACTACTCCGCCGGCGAGGAGTTCCGCGTCGGCATCCGCAGCCAGCCGCCGGACGCCCGCGGCCCCGAGGCGGTCATGCGGGCCCAGGACGCCTCGGGCGCTGCGGCGTACCGGGGCTACCGGGACGGCTTCGTCACCCCCACCACGCAGAACGGGCACCCGGCCGCGCTGTGGCAGTTCACCTGGGACGGCTTCACGCCCGGCGAGCCGCGCCGCACCTTCGACCTGTGCTGGGAGGAGGACGGCCGCCAGTACGACCTGTGGGTCTCCTCGCCCCTCCAGCTGGCCGAGCGGGGACGGGACTACTTCGACACCGCCCGCGTCACCTTCCGCACCGGATGAGGTCCCGGCACGGACGGTCCTGGGACGGGTCGCGGCGTTCCTGCCAGCTTTTGCTGGCGTAATTGTGAAAACTGGCTACTGACGGGTATGCACGCGGTGTCACCGCGTCGTACGCTCCCGCCATGACGGACTCTCCTACTGCCGGTAACGGCAATCCGGTCGCCCCCTCCGGCACCAGGACCGCCGCGGACGTGGTGACACCGGACCTCGTGGCGCGGCTGACGCGGGGTGTCGCCGGCAGCGGCCGCACCGTGAACCACACGCCGCTGACCGGCGAGAATCTGGCGGAGCTCCCCGAGTCGACGCCGGAGGACGTGGCGGCGGCCTACGACAGGGCGCGGGAGGCGCAGAAGGCCTGGGCGGCGACGCCGGTGCGCCGCCGCGCCGCGGTGCTGCTGCGCTTCCACGACCTCGTGCTGGCCCGCCAGTCCGAGGTGCTGGACCTGATCCAGCTGGAGACCGGCAAGACACGGCTGCACGCGCACGAGGAGGTGCTCGCGGTCGCCGTCGCCGCGCGGCACTACGGCGTCAAGGCACCGTCGTACCTGAGGCCCAAGCGGCACACCGGCGCCATCCCGGCCCTCACCAAGGTGCGGGAGCTGCGGCACCCGCGCGGTGTCGTCGGCCAGATCGCGCCCTGGAACTACCCCCTGGAACTCTCCATCGGCGACGCGCTGCCCGCCTTCGCCGCCGGCAACGCCGTGGTGATGAAGCCCGACACCGAGACCGCGCTGACCGCCCTGTGGGCGCGTGAGCAGCTGATCGAGGCCGGACTGCCCGCCGACGTCTGGCAGGTCGTCATCGGCGAGGGCCCGGTCGTCGGCCCGGCCGTCGTGGAGCACGCCGACTACGTGTCCTTCACCGGCTCCACCCGTACCGGCCGGGACGTGGCCGCGCGGGCCGCGGCCCGCCTGATCGGCGCCTCCCTCGAACTCGGCGGCAAGAACGCCCTGCTGGTGCTGGAGGACGCCGACCTCGACAAGGCCGCCGAGGGCGCGGTCCGCGCCTGCTTCTCCTCGGCGGGCCAGCTGTGCATCTCCATCGAGCGGCTCTTCGTCCACACCTCCGTCGCCGACGCCTTCCTGGAGCGCTTCACCGCGCGCGCCGGGGCCCTCAAGCTCGGCACCGCCCTCGCCTACGGCGCCGGGATGGGGTCGCTGGCCGGCGAGCGCCAGCTGGAGACCGTCACCCGGCACGTGGAGGAGGCCGTCGCCAAGGGCGCCACCGTCCTCACCGGCGGCAGGGCCCGGCCCGACGTCGGCCCGTACTTCTTCGAGCCGACCGTCCTGGACGGCGTCGAGCCGCCGATGGCCGTGTGCGCGGAGGAGACCTTCGGCCCGGTGGTGTCCGTGTACCGCTTCACCGACGAGGACGAGGCGGTCGAGCGCGCCAACGCGACGCCGTACGGCCTCAACTCCAGCGTCTGGACCAAGGACACCCGCCGCGGCGCCCGCATCGCCGCGCGTCTGCGCAGCGGCACCGTCAACGTCAACGAGGGCTACGCGCCGGCGTACGGCAGCGTGCAGTCCCCGATGGGCGGCATGAAGGACTCCGGGCTCGGCCGCAGGCACGGCTCCGAGGGCATCCTCAAGTACACCGAGGCGCAGACGGTGGCGACGCAGCGCCTGCTGCCGATGGCCCCGTCGCTGGGCATGGACGACGCGGGGTACGCGGCCTTCATGAGCCGCAGCCTCCGGCTGATGAAGGCGCTGAGGCTCCGCTGATGGAGGGGGAGCGGATGTCTTTCGACTACGACGTGATCGTGATCGGGTCCGGCTTCGGCGGATCCGTGTCGGCGCTGCGCCTGACCGAGAAGGGCTACACGGTCGGCGTCCTGGAGGCGGGCCGCCGCTGGACCCGGGAGTCGCTGCCGAAGAACTCCTGGCACATCAAGGACTACCTGTGGGCCCCGGCGCTCGGCCTGTACGGGATCCAGCGCATCCACCTGCTCGACAACGTCATGATCCTGGCGGGCGCGGGGGTCGGCGGCGGTTCGCTCAACTACGCCAACACCCTCTACGTCCCGCCGAAGGCCTTCTTCGAGGACCGCCAGTGGGGCCACATCACCGACTGGCAGGAGGAACTGGCCCCCCACTACGACCAGGCCAAGCGCATGCTCGGGGTGCGGCTCAACCCGACCATGACCCCCTCGGACGTCCACCTGAAGGCGACCGCCGAGCGGATGGGCGTCGGCGACTCCTTCCACATGGCCCCGGTCGGCGTGTTCTTCGGCGACGGCCAGGACGCCTCGGGCGACGCCAAGGCCATGCCCGGCGGCGAGGTGCCCGACCCGTACTTCGGCGGCGCCGGCCCCGCCCGGCGGGCCTGCACGGAGTGCGGGGAGTGCATGACCGGCTGCCGCCACGGCGCCAAGAACACCCTCAACGAGAACTACCTCCACCTCGCCGAGAAGGCGGGCGCCGAGATCCACGCGATGACCACCGTCACCGGGCTGTCGGAGAACGCCGAGGGCGGCTACGACGTCACCGTCGTCCCCACCGACCGCCGGCGCAAGGCGAAGCCGCGCGTGCTGCGTGCCGGGCACGTGGTCGTCGCCGCCGGCACCTACGGCACCCAGACGCTGCTGCACCGCATGCGCGACGCGGGCCGGCTGCCCGGCCTGTCCGCGCGGCTCGGCGAGCTGACCCGCACCAACTCCGAGGCGCTGGTGGGCGCCCAGACCGACAGCCGCCGCTACCGCCGGCGCACCGGCGAGCAGCGGGTGGACTTCACGCGGGGCGTGGCCATCACGTCCTCGATCCACCCCGACGAGAACACCCACATCGAGCCGGTCCGCTACGGCAAGGGCTCCAACTCGATGGGCGGCCTGTCCATCCTGCAGGTCCCGCACGGCACGCGGCTGCCGCGCGGGCTGGCCTACCTGGCGCACTGCGCGCGCCACCCGGTGCTGCTGATGCGGTCGCTGTCCAACCGCCGTTGGTCCGAGCGCACCATCATCGGCCTGGTCATGCAGTCCCTGGACAACTCGCTGACCACCTACCGCAAGCCCAAGGGCCTGGGGAAGGGACTGCTCACCGCCCGGCAGGGGCACGGTGCGCCCAACCCCTCCTTCATCCCCGAGGGCGCCGAGGCCGCGCGCCTGCTGGCGCAGGAGATCAACGGCTTCGCGGGCAGCAACGTCGGCGAGTTGATGGGCACCCCGCTCACCGCCCACTTCCTGGGCGGCTGCGTGATCGGCGAGGACGCCGGGCACGGCGTGATCGACCCGTACCACCGGCTGTTCGGGCACCCGGGCATCCATGTGGTGGACGGTGCCGCGGTCTCCGCCAACCTGGGGGTCAACCCCTCGCTCACCATCACCGCGCAGGCCGAACGCGCCATGTCCCTGTGGCCCAACAAGGGCGACGCCGACCCGCGTCCGGCCCAGGGCGAGGCCTACCGGCGCGTCGCCGCGGTCGACCCCAAGCACCCGGTCGTCCCGGCGGACGCCTTCGGCGCCCTGCGGCTGCCGGTGCTGCCCGTCCCGCCGGTCCCGCCCAAGGCCTGATCCCGCCGGACGCCGAGGGGGCCGCACCCGCCCGGGTCGCGGCCCCCTCGGCCGTGCTCCGTACGGGTCCCGGACCGCGCGCGGGGCGCGATGCGGGGTCCGACTCACTCGATCGAGGGTCGGATACCTGCTCAAGTGCCGCGAAATGAGTAGTGTGTTCCTCGCAGAGCGGCCGGTCCCGGGCGTCCCCGGAACCGACCGCCACTTTGAGTCGTGACCGGGCTGCTGTCCCCTGCTGTCCGGTCACCGGATCACCGGAGCGAGGTCCCACGGCGCGGCCGCATTGCTTCCACTCGCGCGGGCGCGCCTCATCGCTCCGGTGGCACCCCGCCCAGCTGCGTCTGAGCGGTGTCCACGCGTGGTGTTTCGACGTCCTTGCTTCCCTGGCCCGGGGTGACCGCGCCTGGCTGGCACGGACACCGGATTCAACGAAGGCGTCCGTGGGCGGTCACGTGCCGTACGGGTGATGCCCCCCGAACGGGTCACGGAGCCGGTGCCACGCGGGTTTCAGGCCCGTCCGCGGCACAGTTCCAGCAGGGTCATGGCGAGGGTGGTGCCGGGCTTGCCGAGCCGGTCGCTGTAGCGGCGCAGGATGTCCATCTCGCGGGAGAGGTGCACCCGGCGGCCGCCGGACTCGATGCGGGCGCGCTGGATGCCGGCCGAGACCGTCATGCGTTCCCCCACCAGCGCGATGATCCTGGCGTCGAGGTCGTCGATGCGCTCGCGGGCGTCCGCGATGACGGCGGCGGGGTCGGTGGCGGGGTCGGTGGCGGGGCCGTTCGTCCGCTGTGCTGCCGGGGTGCCGCTCATGGGGTTCCTCCTCGGGGGCCGGGCCCCGGGCCGCACGGGACGGGAAACGCCAGGCGCCCCGGGCCGTGTGGCCCGGGGCGCCTGGTGACGTCTGGTTGCGGTTCCTCGCTCAGACAGCACGACCATGGCAGCCGGACCAGCCGGTGCCATAGGTAAACGCGAAGCGCGTGCCGTGGAGCATGCGGCACAGTGTGCGCCCCCGGGCCGGGGAAGTAAAGCCGTGGGCCCCGGTAGAATCGGCAGGGACCCCACGTTCGACACCGCCGGAAGGCCCACCGTGGCATCAGCGACCCCAGCCGCCCCCGACACCGTCCTCGTCGTTGACTTCGGGGCGCAGTACGCCCAGCTCATCGCCCGCCGCGTCCGCGAGGCCCGGGTCTACAGCGAGATCGTGCCGAGCACGATGCCGGTCGAGGAGATGCTGGCCAAGCGGCCCGCGGCGATCATCCTGTCGGGCGGCCCCTCGTCCGTGTACGCCGAGCACGCCCCGCGGCTGGACCGCGCCCTGTTCGAGGCGGGCGTCCCCGTCTTCGGCATGTGCTACGGCTTCCAGTTGATGGCGATCACCCTCGGCGGCACCGTCGACAACACCGGGTCGCGCGAGTACGGCCGTACCCCGCTGCACGTCGGCAAGACCGGCTCCACGCTCTTCGAGGGCACCCCGGCCGAGCAGTCGGTGTGGATGTCGCACGGCGACACCTGCTCCGCCGCCCCGGAGGGCTTCACCGTCTCCGCCTCCACCGACCTGGTGCCGGTGGCCGCGTTCGAGAACGACGAGAAGAAGCTCTACGGCGTCCAGTACCACCCCGAGGTCCTGCACTCCGACCACGGCCAGCAGGTGCTCGAGCACTTCCTCTACCGCGGGGCGGGCATCGCGCCCGACTGGACCACGCACAACGTGGTCGAGGAGCAGGTCGCCGCGATCCGTGCCCAGGTCGGCGACAAGCGCGCCATCTGCGGCCTGTCCGGCGGCGTGGACTCCGCGGTCGCCGCGGCCCTGGTCAACAAGGCCATCGGGGAGAAGCTGACCTGCGTCTACGTGGACCACGGTCTGATGCGCAAGGGGGAGTCCGAGCAGGTCGAGAAGGACTTCGTGGCGGCCACCGGCGTGCAGCTGAAGGTCGTCGACGCGCAGGAGCGCTTCCTCACCGCGCTCGCCGGGGTCTCCGACCCCGAGGAGAAGCGCAAGATCATCGGCCGGGAGTTCATCCGGGTCTTCGAGCAGGCCGCGAGCGAGATCGTCGCCGAGGCCGGCGCCCACGGCGAGTCGGTGGAGTTCCTGGTGCAGGGCACCCTCTACCCGGACGTCGTGGAGTCCGGCGGCGGTACCGGCACCGCCAACATCAAGTCCCACCACAACGTGGGCGGCCTCCCCGAGGACCTGCAGTTCCAGCTCGTCGAGCCGCTGCGCAAGCTGTTCAAGGACGAGGTCCGCATGGTCGGCCAGGAGCTCGGCCTGCCCGAGGAGATCGTCCAGCGCCAGCCCTTCCCGGGGCCGGGCCTGGGCATCCGCATCGTCGGCGAGGTCACCAAGGAGCGCCTGGACCTGCTGCGCGACGCCGACGCGATCGCCCGCGAGGAGCTGACCGCCGCCGGTCTCGACCGCGACATCTGGCAGTGCCCGGTGGTCCTCCTCGCCGACGTCCGCTCGGTGGGCGTGCAGGGCGACGGCCGCACCTACGGTCACCCCATCGTGCTGCGCCCGGTCTCCAGCGAGGACGCCATGACCGCGGACTGGTCGCGGCTGCCGTACGAGGTGCTGGCCCGGATCTCCACCCGGATCACCAACGAGGTGGCCGACGTCAACCGCGTCGTGCTGGACGTCACCAGCAAGCCCCCGGGCACCATCGAGTGGGAGTAGCCCCGTAGAGGCCGCGCGGCCTCTGCGTGGGGCAGGCTTGGGGCGATACCGGGGAAACCTGGTATCGCCCCTGTTCATCCGCGGTACCTCGGGGTAACTTCCGCGCCATGACCGACACCGTGCCGCAGCCCGTACCGCCCGATCGGCTGCATTTCGCCCTCCCGCCCACCTTCGAGGACCCGGCGGAGGAACGCCGCCACCGCAAGGAGCGGCTGGTGGCGGCGCTGCGGGCGTTCGCGGAGCTGGGCTTCGAGGACGGGGTGTCGGGGCACATCACCGTGCGCGATCCGGAGCTGCCGGAGCACTATTGGGTGAACCCCTTCGGGGTGCCGTTCCGGCACCTCACCGTGGGCGAGGTGATCCTGGTCAACCAGTACGGCGCCGTCGTCGAGGGCCGGCACCACGTCAACCAGGCGGCCTTCACCATCCACGCCCACGTGCACACCGCACGGCCCGACGCGACGGCCGTCGTCCACAGCCATTCCACCTACGGCCGGGCACTGGCCGCGCTGGGGGAGCGGCTGGAGCCGATCACCCAGGACGCCTGCGCCTTCTACGAGGACCACGCCCTGTTCGACGCCTACACCGGGGTCGTCGTGGACGAGGCGCAGGCGCGGCGCATCGCGGTGGTCCTGGGGGCGCACAAGGCGGTCGTGCTGCGCAACCACGGGCTCCTGACGGTCGGCGAGACCGTGGACGCGGCGGCGTGGTGGTTCATGACGATGGAGAAGTCCTGCCAGGTGCAGCTGAGCGCGAAGGCGGCGGGCAAGCCGGTGTGGATCGCGCACGAGGACGCGATCGCCACCCGTGAGCAATTGGGACACGATCTGGTCGCCTGGATCAACTACCAGCCCACCTATGAGCGGATAGCCCACGATAATCCAGAGCTTTTTGATTGAACGACGGCCGCTTCGCCTACGTATCTCCTAGGGCGCTCCTGGAGAATCGGTCCGGGAGGGGATCCACGGCGGGTGTGTGCGGAGAGGGCGGACGTCATGAGCGTGACGGGCATAACGGGCATGAGCGGAACGAGAGACACGGATCGGTACCCCAGTCAGGGACCGTGGCGGGACACGGCACGGCGTTACGCCCTGCTGCCGCTGCGCATCTTCCTCGGCGTGACCTTCGTCTACGCCGGCTTCGACAAACTGATGTCCGACAGCTTCTTCACCGACGGCGCCCCGGGCTCGCTCGTCGGCACCCTGAACGCGGTGCGCGACAGCGCCGCGATTCCGGCCATGGTCGACCTGGCCCTGAAGAACCCGCACGGCTTCGGCTACGCGATCGCCTTCGGCGAGATCGCCGTCGGCGTCGGCACGCTGGTCGGCCTGCTCAGCAGGATCGCCGCCCTCGGAGGGGCGCTCATCTCGCTGAGCCTGTGGCTCACCGTCAGCTGGGCCACGCAGCCGTACTACTACGGCAACGACCTGGCCTACCTGATGGCCTGGCTGCCGCTGGTCCTCGCCGGCGCCCCGCTACTGTCCGTCGACGCGATGATCGCCGGACGCCGCGGCCGGGGACGGCGCGGCCTGGCCTGAGCGCCGGGCGCTCCGCCCCCGGAGCATCCGGGAGGTGACCGCGCCGAGCGCCGCGAGCCCCAGACCCGCACAGGTCAGGGGCACCGCGGCGTGCGGGGACAGCGACACCTCGCCGGCGGCGTCGAGCAGGAACACCGCGGCCAGTCCCAGCAGGACCAGGCCGGTCAGGAGCGCCGAGGGCGCGAACCGATGCCGTCTCACGGGAACTGCACCACCTTCACCTGTCCGACGCCCACTTCCACGTCGAGCTCCACCGTGCCCGCGGACTTCCGGCCGTCCACCGGGTCCAAGGTCACCTTCCGGTCCAGCCCGGGCTGGACGTCGATGTCCTTCTCCTTCTCGCCGGGCAACTGCACGTCGCCCACGCCCACCTGGACGTGCATCCGCAGCGTGACGTCCTCCGGGAGCCTGACCACCAGCTGTCCCGCCCCGACCTCGGCCCGCGTCGCGACGGTGCGCCCGCCCGGCTGAAGCTTGGACAGGTCCAGCGTCGCCCGGCCCGTGCCCAGCTCGTACGAGTCCTGCACCGCCGAGAGCGTGGTGGGCGTCCAGGTGCGCTGCTTCCAGTCGGTGCCGACCGACCGCGGCAGCGTCGTGGAGCCCACCAGCAGCGCGGCGGTCAGCAGCACCGTGAAGACGGTGCCGCCGCCGAGCCGCCCCCACCAGGTGCTCACCACGAAGCCCAGGCCGAAGACGGCCAGCGCCGAACCGAGACCGATCTGCACGCCGGTGGCCAGCGGCTGGGACGACCAGGACGCGGCCAGGCCGACCGCGGCCGCCGCCGTCGCCGCGAAGAACACGAGCACGCCCAGCCAGGCGCCCTCGCGCCGCACCGCCCGGCGCCGGTCCCGCCACTCGCGGCGGTCGCGCTCCACGTCCGCGGGACCGTCGTCCGGCCCCCACAGGTAGCCGCCCGGCCCCGGCACCGCGGACGCGTCCTCGACCGAGGTCTCCTTCCACCACGCCGCCGTGGCGGGCTGCGGCGGCGGCTGGGTCGGTGGTGGCGCGACCGGCTGCGCGGGCGCCTCGGTCGCCTGGCGCCGGTGCACCGACCGGTACACGGCACCGGCGAACGCCGCCAGCAGTCCCAGCGAGAAGGCCAGGTTCCCGCCGCTGCCCAGCATCGACAGGAACAGCCCGCAGCCGACCAGCGCGACCAGCACCGCCGTCAGCGCGGTCCCCTCCACCCGGCCGGACAGCAGCCGGTGCGCCTCGCTCTCGGTCTCCCCCTCCAGTGGGACGAGCAGCCACGCCAGGCCGTAGGCCACCAGCCCGAGGCCGCCGGTGAGCGCCAGCACGCCGAGCACGATCCGGAAGACCACCGGGTCGATGTCGAAGTACCGTCCCGCGCCCTCGCAGACGCCGGCGACCACCTTCCGTTCGCGGCAGCGGGCCAGCCGCCGGCCCGGCGGTGCCCCGGCCGCCTCCGTCTCCGTGTGCTGCTCCGTCATGGCTCCATGGTGGCGGGCCGGGACGTGTGCCGGTATCCGGAACGACCCTGAGCCCGCATGGGGGCCAACCCTGATACCCACCGTGCGCGAAACGTGTGACGATCGGGACATGCCAGCCGCCGGACCACCGACCAGCCCACCCAACGGGGCGTCGTACTTCGCGCCGCCGGACCCGGCCGGATCCCCGGTCCGCAAGCTCTACCGCAGCTCCGAGGGCCGGATGATCGGCGGCGTCGCCCGGGGGCTGGCCGGGCACCTCGGACTGCCCGTGGCCTGGGTGCGCGTCGTCTTCGTCGTCCTGGCCACCATCCAGGGCCTGGGCATCCTGCTGTACGCGGTCTTCTGGTTCGTGGTGCCGCTC
The DNA here is from genome assembly GCF_033792765.1 of Streptomyces sp. PA03-6a. NCBI lineage: Bacteria > Bacillati > Actinomycetota > Actinomycetes > Kitasatosporales > Streptomycetaceae > Streptomyces > Streptomyces sp. PA03-6a. The sequence continues at coordinate 17,217 of NZ_JARAVK010000091.1, forward strand.
GGCGTCGGCGGGGTGGTCGAGGCCAAGGAGCCGCGCGACGCCCGCTCCTGGCTCGCCGGACGCAGGCCCGACCGGGGCCAGATCGTCGCGCTCATCGCGCTCGCCATCGGCCTCGGCATCCTGCTGGACAACCTCAACCTCGGCAGGGCCAACGCCTACGTCTGGCCGCTGCTGCTGATCGGGCTCGGCGTCGCCCTGGTGTGGCGGCAGGCCGACAACGCCCGCCGGGCCCGCTGGGCCGAGCTGAGCCGCCGCAGGAGGCTGCTGCCGTTCGCGCGCGGCGCCGCGGGGGTGATCCTCGTCGGCGTGGGCGTGACCGGCTTCCTCGTCGTGCAGGGCTCGGTCAGCCACCTGGGCACCATCCTCCAGGCCGCGCTCGCCGTCCTGGTCGGCGTGGCGCTGATCGCCGGACCGTACCTCGTGCGCATGACCCAGGACCTGTCGGCCGAGCGGCTCGCCCGCATCCGCGCGCAGGAGCGGGCCGAGGTCGCCGCACACGTCCACGACTCCGTGCTGCACACCCTGACCCTCATCCAGCGGCACGCCGAGGACCCGCGCGAGGTCGCCCGGCTGGCCCGCGCGCAGGAACGGGAGCTGCGGGCCTGGCTCTACCGGCCCGAGGGCAACGGCAAGGAGGACGAGCCGGCCACGCTCGCCGAGGCGGTGCGCCGTGCCGCGGCCGAGGTGGAGGACGCGCACGGCGTCCCCGTCGAAGTGGTGTGCGTGGGCGACTGCCCGCTCGACGAACGCCTGGTGGCGCAGATGCAGGCGGCCCGCGAGGCCATGGTCAACGCCGCCAAGTACGGTGGGGACGAGCCCGTGCAGGTGTACGCGGAGGTCGAGGAGAGCAGGGTCTTCGTGTCGGTCCGCGACCGCGGACCAGGCTTCGACCTCGACGACGTACCGTCGGACAGGATGGGCGTCCGGGAGTCCATCATCGGCCGGATGCGGCGCAACGGCGGCGAGGCGCGGCTGCGCTCCGCGCCGGGCGGGGGGACGGAAGTGGAGCTGGAGATGGACAGGGCCCAGGGACCAGGGAGATCGTCATGAGCACGGAACGACGCGTGAGGGTCGTCCTCGTCGACGACCACCGGATGTTCCGCACCGGGGTGCAGGCCGAGATCGGCGAGACCGAGCGGACCGGGGTCGACGTGGTCGGCGAGGCCGCCGACGTGGACCAGGCGGTGTCCGTCATCACCGCGACGCGGCCCGACGTCGTCCTGCTCGACGTCCACCTGCCGGGCGGCGGCGGGGTCGAGGTCCTCAAGCGCTGCGCGGGTCTCATGGTCGGCGCCGAACACCCCGTGCGCTTCCTGGCGTTGTCGGTCTCCGACGCCGCGGAGGACGTCATCGGGGTGATCCGCGGCGGTGCCCGCGGCTACGTCACCAAGACCATCACCGGCCCCGACCTGGTCAGTTCGGTCTTCCGGGTCGCCGACGGCGACGCCGTCTTCTCACCCCGGCTGGCCGGCTTCGTCCTGGACGCCTTCGCCTCCACCGACGCCCCGCCGGTCGACGAGGACCTGGACCGGCTGACCCAGCGTGAGCGAGAGGTGCTGCGGCTGATCGCGCGCGGCTACGCGTACAAGGAAGTCGCCAAGCAGCTCTACATCTCGGTGAAGACGGTCGAGTCGCACGTCTCGGCGGTGCTGCGCAAGCTGCAGCTCAGCAACCGGCACGAACTCACCCGCTGGGCGACCGCGCGCCGGCTGGTCTGAGGTCCCGCGGCGCGGGCGTCACGCCGGACGCGTGGCGCCCGCGAAGGGCATCTGGTCGACCGGGGCGAGTTTGACGACGTCACCGGTGCGGGGGGCGTGGATCATCATGCCGTTGCCCACGTAGAGGCCGACGTGGCTGATCCCCGAGTAGAAGAACACCAGGTCGCCGGGCTCCAGTTGGGAGCGGGAGATCCGGGTGCCCGCGTTGATCTGGGTGTACGTCGTGCGCGGCAGGGAGACCCCGGCCGACCGCCACGCGGCCTGCGTGAAGCCGGAGCAGTCGTACGCCGAGGGCCCGGTGGCGCCCCAGACGTAGGGCAGGCCGAGGGAGTCGTAGGCGAAGGAGACGGCGCGGGCGGCGCGTGCGTTGGGGGCGGCCGCGGGCGCCAGCCCGGCGCGGGAGCCGGTGGCGCCGCGGCCGGCGCGGGCCGGGTCGGCGGAACCGTGGCCCCCGGAGGACAGCACCTCGGCGCGCTGGGCGGCGGTGAGACGGCCGAGCAGCTGCCGCGCGGAGGCCAGGCGCTGCTCCACGGTGCGCTTGTGGCGGGCGAGTTCGGCGCGGGTGCCGCGCAGTTCCGCCAGTTCGCCCTCGGTCTCGGTGCGCAGCTGCTCGATGCCCCGCCGCTGGGCCGACAGGGCGCGCAGCGCGGCGTTCTGGCGGCTGCTCATCCGGTCCAGCATCCCGGCGCGCTCCAGGTAGTCGCCGGGGGAGGAGGCGAGGGCCAGCTGCACGGCGGGGTCGATGCCGCCGTTGCGGTACTGGGCGGTGGCGAGGGAGCCGAGGCCGTCGCGGGTGACGTTGAGCCGCTCGGTCCTGCGGGCGAGTTCGTCCTGGAGGCGCTCGATCCGCCCGGTGGCCGTGTCCGCCTTCTCCTTCGCTCCGTTGTACCGCTCGGTGGCCTGCTCGGCCTCCTCGTACAGCCGGTCCACCCGGGCCCTGGCCTCGTCCGTGGTCAGCCGGGGTTCGGCGTGCCCGGCCTCCCCGAACACCGTCACGGAGGCCGCGCCCGCCAGGGCGAGACCGGCTGCGGTGCGCGCGGTCGTGCCTGCCAGGCCGCGTTCCCTGGGCCTTCTGTGCGACGCCACGCGCCGTCACTCCTTCCGGCTGTCCGTACGCCCCCCTGCGGTCCGGCGGCGGGCGGACGGGGAGCCGTCCACCGCCGGACCTTCGGCGGGGGCGGCCGTGCCGGGGACGGGGTCCTCGCGGCAGTGGGGATCGGCCACCTGGGGCAGGACGCTAAACCTGGACGTCGTGAGCGGGCTCCGGACTGTGCGGGACTGGTCCGATTCGGCCGCGGACTGCCCGCGGATGACCGCTGTTCGACGGGTGACCTGGTCACTTGCGGTCCGGCCGTGACCGATATGACGGAAGAGGGCGACCTCGGTGCCGAGTGCTGGTATGAGCCTGACTAGGGTCCTGAGCCATGGACGTACTCATCAACCTGATCGTCGGCCTGCACATCATCGGCATCGCCGCGCTGCTGGGCGGCTTCCTCACCCAGATGAAGGCCATGGGCCGCGGCGAGGCCCGGTTCGTGCCGGGCATGCTGCACGGCGCGCTGACCATGCTGGTCACGGGCGTGCTGCTGGTCGGCCTCAACCAGGCCGACGACCAGCCGGTCAACAACGTCAAGATCGGCGTGAAGCTCGCGGTCCTGGTGGTGATCCTCGGCCTGGTGTACGTCAAGCGGGACGAGGAGAAGGTGCCGGCGGCGGCCTTCGGCACCGTGGGTGCGCTGACCACCGCCAACATCTTCATCGCGGTGCTGTGGACCTGAGCCCGGCCGGGGCGACGGGCCGGGCGGGGGCTCAGGCCATCCGGGCGTAGCCGTAGATCGGCATCTCCGTGATCGGGGCGATCTTCACCACGGTCCCGGTGTGGGGGGCGTGGATCATCTGGCCGCCGCCGATGTAGAGGCCGACGTGGGTGACGTCGGAGTAGAAGAAGACCAGGTCGCCGGGTTGCAGCTGGTCGGCGGTGACGCGGCTGCCGAAGTCGACCTGGTCGTAGGTGACGCGGGGGATCGAGACGCCTGCGGCGCCCCAGGCGGCCTGGGTCAGCCCCGAGCAGTCGTAGGAGTTGGGGCCGGTGGCGCCGTACACGTACGGCTTGCCCAGCTGGGCGCGCGCGAACTCGATCGCCTTGGCCGCCTTGGCGGCGTAGGTGCCGGACACCGGGGCCGTCGAGCCGGACTCCCCGGCCGCCTGCTGCGCGGCCTTCTCCTTGGCGGCGATCTCCGCGGCCTTCGCGGCGGCCTCCTCCTGCCGCTTCTTCTCCAGCGCCGCCAGCCGTGCCTTCTCCTGGGCGGTGAGGCTGTTCAGCAGCTTCTGCGCCGCGGCGAGCTTCTGCTTGACCGTGGTCTTCTCCGCGTTCAGCCGCCGCTGCGCGTCCGTCAGCTTCTGCAGGCTCTCGACGGCCTCGGCGCGCTTGGCCGTCGTCTCGGCCTGCTCGGAGCGGAAGGTCTCCAGCGCGTGCTCCTGGCGGTCGGACAAGCGGTCCATCAGGTGCGCCTGGTCCAGGAACTGCTGCGGGTCGGAGGTGAGCAGGAAGCTCGTCGTCCCGTCCAGACCGCCGCCCCGGTACTGCGCCGCGGCGTACTCGCCGATGGTGCGGCGGGCGGAGTTGAGCGTCTCGGTCCTGCGGGCCACCTGGTCCAGCAGCGCGTCGGCGCGCTCCCGCTGCTGCTCGGTCTGCTCCTTGGCGCCGTTGTAGCGCTCGGTGGCGGCCTCGGCCTGGTGGTGGAGCTTGTCGACCTGGGCCTTGACCTCGGTGATGGAGGGCTTGTCGGGTGAGGCGGGCGCCGCGCTCGCGCTCTCGCCGAAGAGGGTGACGGTCGCCAGTGCGGCGGTCGTGAGCCCCACCGCGGCCCGGGGGCCGGGGACGGTCAGCGCGCGCGGGCGCGGCTTGCGGTGCGTCGCCAAGTCAGGCGGCTCCTTCCGTGGACCGCCTACCGGGTTAGCTGTCGGGTTCGGGCTTCGGAAGGCCGCCCTACGGGCCGTGCGGGCGCGCTGCGCTCGTACGGACCGATTCACCCCAAGGTCGTGGGTCCCCGGCTCCGGCGGTCGCCGGACTCAGCGGAGGCGGCCCGTGACGGCACGGTCGCCGCCGCATGGAGCGGACCGCCTGATGCGGCACGGTAGTCAACTGCGGGGGTCCGTGGGAACCCTGGTGTTCGAATTGTCCGCAATCATTTCGTGACCTTCACCATGCGGGGCCGCCACGGGCGGCGACGGGCGGCGACGGGCCGTGCCGCGGAGGGCGCGGACGCCGGTCGGGCTCGGGCGCGGGCTGGGGCAAGCGGCGCACCGCTGTCCGTCCCACGGCCTAGACTCGGGAGGCGATGAGCAGCCTCTTTGACGACAGCTTCCTGGCCGGCCTCGAACCGAGGGAGGAGGAGCCCCCGCCGCCTCCCGAGGACGAGCCCGACACGGCTCCCGACGACCTCTTCGAGGGGCGCTTCGACGCGCCCGTCGACCGGGACGCGTACTACCGGGACGGCGCCCCCCGCCCGGTCGTCGACCCGTCCGCGCTGCTGGAGGGGCTCAACGAGCAGCAGCGTGCCGCTGTCGAGCACACCGGCTCCCCGCTGCTCATCGTCGCCGGCGCCGGCTCGGGCAAGACCCGGGTGCTCACCCACCGCATCGCGTACCTGCTGGGTGCCCGCAAGGTGCACCCCGGCCAGATCCTGGCGATCACCTTCACCAACAAGGCCGCCGGGGAGATGAAGGAGCGCGTCGAGCAGCTGGTCGGCCCGCGCGCCAACGTGATGTGGGTCTCCACCTTCCACAGCGCGTGCGTCCGCATCCTGCGCCGGGAGTCCAAGAGGCTCGGCTTCACCTCCAGCTTCTCGATCTACGACGCGGCCGACTCCAAGCGGCTGATGGCCCTGGTCTGCCGCGACCTGGACCTGGACCCCAAGCAGTTCCCGCCGAAGTCCTTCAGCGCCAAGGTCTCCAACCTCAAGAACGAGCTCATCGACGAGGAGACCTTCGCCGACCAGGCCGAGAACCCCTTCGAGAAGAAGCTCGCCGAGGCCTACGCGATGTACCAGTCGCGGCTGCGCGAGGCCAACGCGCTCGACTTCGACGACATCATCATGACCACGGTCAACCTGCTCCAGGCCTTCCCGGACGTCGCCGAGCACTACCGGCGCCGGTTCCGGCACGTCCTGGTCGACGAGTACCAGGACACCAACCACGCCCAGTACACCCTGGTGCGCGAGCTGGTCGGGACCGGCGACGCGGAGGAGGGCGGCGAGGGGCCCGCCGAGCTGTGCGTGGTCGGTGACGCCGACCAGAGCATCTACGCCTTCCGCGGCGCCACGATCCGCAACATCCTCCAGTTCGAGGAGGACTACCCGCAGGCCCGCACGATCCTGCTGGAGCAGAACTACCGCTCCACCCAGAACATCCTGACCGCCGCCAACGCCGTCATCGAGCGCAACGCCTCCCGCCGCCCCAAGAATCTGTGGACGGAGGCCGGCCAGGGCCCGGTCATCACCGGCTACGTCGCCGACCAGGAGCACGACGAGGCGCAGTTCATCGCCGACGAGATCGACCGGCTCACCGACGCCGGCGACGCCCGCCCCGGCGAGGTCGCGGTCTTCTACCGCACCAACGCGCAGTCCCGTGTCTTCGAAGAGGTCTTCATCCGCGTCGGACTGCCCTACAAGGTCGTCGGCGGTGTCCGCTTCTACGAGCGCAAGGAGGTCCGGGACGTCCTGGCCTACCTGCGCGTGCTCGCCAACCCCGAGGACACCGTCCCGCTGCGCCGCATCCTCAACGTGCCCAAGCGCGGCATCGGGGAGCGCGCCGAGGCCATGGTCGACGCCCTGGCCTCGCGCGAGCGGATCTCCTTCGCCGCCGCGCTGCGCCGGGTCGACGAGGCCTTCGGCATGGCGTCGCGCTCGGTCAACGCCGTCAAGCGCTTCAACGAGCTCCTGGAGGAGCTGCGCACCGTCGTCGACTCCGGCGCCGGCCCCGCCACCGTCCTGGAGGCCGTGCTGGAGCGCACGGGCTACCTGGCCGAGCTCCAGGCCTCCACCGACCCGCAGGACGAGACCCGCATCGAGAACCTCCAGGAACTCGCGGCGGTGGCACTGGAGTTCGAGCAGGAGCGCACCGAGGAGGAGCCCGGCACGCTCGCGGAGTTCCTGGAGCGGGTCGCGCTGGTCGCCGACTCCGACCAGATCCCGGACGACGACGAGGGCGGCGGCGTCATAACGCTGATGACCCTGCACACCGCCAAGGGACTGGAGTTCCCGGTGGTCTTCCTGACCGGCATGGAGGACGGGGTCTTCCCGCACATGCGCGCGCTCGGCCAGACCAAGGAGCTGGAGGAGGAGCGGCGGCTCGCCTACGTCGGCATCACGCGGGCGCGGCAGCGGCTGTACGTGACGCGGTCGACCATGCGCAGCGCCTGGGGCCAGCCCTCGTACAACCCGCCCTCGCGCTTCCTGGAGGAGATCCCGGAGCCGCTCATCGAGTGGAAGCGCACGGGCGCCTCCGCGGCACCCTCCGCCTCGGTGTCGGCGGCGGCCTCGATGCTGTCGCGTTCCCCGTCGAAGAGCGGGCCCTCCGGATTCGCGACGCGGCGCACCCAGGACCGCCCGGTCATCTCGCTGGCGGTCGGTGACCGGGTCACGCACGACACGTTCGGGCTGGGCACCGTCGTCGCGGTCGACGGCAGCGGGGAGAAGGCCAAGGCCACCATCGACTTCGGCGACGAGCGGCCGAAGGTGCTGCTGCTGCGGTACGCGCCGGTGGAGAAGCTCTAGCCGGTTTCAGGAGCGGTCCTCGCCCGCGCCTCGTTCGGGCGGCCCGGTTCCGGCCCCGCTCCGGCGGGGCCCGGCCGGGCTCAGCGCGGGTCGATCCCGTGCTTCAGCAGCCACTGCAGCGGGTCGATGGCCGCGCCGCCCGCGGGGCGGACCTCGAAGTGGAGGTGCGGCCCGGTGGAGTTGCCCGAATTGCCGGAATAGGCGATGACCTCGCCGGCCTTGACCGAGCCCGAGCGGATCTTGGTGCTGCTCAGGTGGCAATACCAGGTCTCGGTGCCGTCGGGGGCGGTCACTATCGCCATGTTGCCGTAGGCGCTGTTCCACTGGGTGCGCACGACGCCGTCGGTCGCGGCCATCACCGGCGTGCCGTAGTCCACCGGGAAGTCGATGCCGGTGTGGACCGACATCCAGTTCACGCCCGCCTGACCGAAGTAGGCGCTCAGGCCGTGCTGCTTGACCGGGAGCAGGAACTTGGGGCGCAGCTGCTCCTTGAGGGCCGCCTCCGCCGCCTTCTTCGCGCGCTCCAGCGCCTGGCGCTCCTTGAGGTCGATGCGCTCCTGGTTGCGGCTGGCCCGGTCGGTGAAGTCGTCGACGTCCCGGTTCACCCCGGCGAGCTGCTGGTCGAGCTTCGTGGTCGGGGCGTTGGCCGCCTCGGGCACGCCGTCGGCCTGGGTGCGGCTGCTGTCGGGGTCGTCGGTGTTGACGGTGACGGCGGCCGCGCAGGCGACGCCCATCACCGCCACGGAGGGGACGGCGACGGTGAGCAGGGCGGAGCGCCGGGCCGGGCGGCGCCGACGGCTCCCGACGCCGTTCCCGCTGCGCGGGCGCGGCAGGGCGGCCGGGGCGGCGCCGTCCTCGGCGTCGTGCTCGGTGTCGTGTCCCGGGTCCGCCTCCGCGTCGTCCTCGGCGGTGTCGTGGGCGTCGGGCTCGTACCGGTCGGCCTCGTACGACTCCGGCTCGTACCGGTCGGCCCCGTAGTGCTCGGCCTCGTAGTGCTCCTGGGCGTACGTCCCGGTCGTCCCGGTCCCGTACCGGTCCGGCTGCTCGTAGGCGGCGGGCTCGGGAGCGTGGGCGTGAGCGGCCTCGGGCTCCTCGTAGGCGGTGTGGACGGCCGTGTGCCCGTACTGCGGGTAGTCGTAGGCCGCCGCCGGCTGCGCCTGTGCGGCGTCCGGGTACCAGGTGCCGGTGGCCGTGCCCGCGTGGTCGCCGTAGGCGGCGGTGCCGGCGGCCTGCCCCGAGGGCCAGTAGCCGGTCGCGGTGGTGTCGTACGAGACGGTGGCGTAGGACCCCGTGTCGTGGGCGGGGTAGCCCTGGCAGGAGCCGAAGAGTGGATCGTCATCCGCGTGAGCGGCGCCCATGGGCGCGTAGGAGGCGTCGGAATGCCCCTCGTACCCATAGCCGCTGTACTCGGGGGCGTACCCCGCCGGATGACGGTCGTTCACCGCTTCTCTTTCGCCTCGGCAGCAGGAGAATTAGCGGCGACTGTATCCCCCAGCGGGCGACACCCACAATCTTCGGCGGGATTCGGGTATCCCCGATGCCTTGTGTTCGATGGCCTTTCGATGCTTATGGGGGCAAGGCCGTCAGGCGGCGTCCACGGCCCCCGACGCCAGCTCCTCGCCCAGCAGCGCCTGCCGGATGCCGGCGGCGATGGCGGCGTGGACCGGCATGGTCAGATGCCCGACCCCCGCGACGTGGACGTTGCGGGCGATGAGGTCCGGGTGGTCGAGCCGGGCGGCCTCGACCGGGCTCATCAGCTCGTCCAGATCGCTCCAGAACGCCACGAAACGGGTACGGCAGCCGGTCGCCGGCTTGGCCAGCTCCTCGATGAGGTCGGAGTTGGGCCGCATCTGGCGGACGATCGGGTGCGGGTTCAGCAGCGGCGCGGCGCGGGTCCCGGCGTGCGGGGTGCCCAGGGTGACCACGGTGCGCACCCGTGTGTCGCCGCCCAGGCGCTGGGCGTAGTAGCGGGCGATGAGCCCACCGAGGCTGTGGCCCACGATGTCCACCTGCCGGTGCCCCGTCTGCTCGCAGATCTGTTCGACATGGCGTCCGAGGAGGGCCGCCGCCGTGCGGATGTCGCAGGTCAGCGGCGAGTAGTTGAGCGCCTGCACATGCGGCCAGCCGTGCCGTCGCAGCGACCGGCGGAGCATCGCGAACACCGAACGGTTGTCCACGAAGCCGTGCAGCAGGAGCACCGGGGGATGGCTGCGGCCCGCGGTGGGGAGGCGTGGCGGCGCCTCGGACTCGCCGGCCGCCGACTGCGGCCCGCGCTCCTGGAAGATTCCGGTCGGGTAGAGGAAAACATGACCGGTCAGGATGGCGATCTCGATCGCCGCGGCTCGTACGTAGGCCGCCTGGCGTACCAAGCGGTCTCCGACACCGAAAGACAGGACGCCCATGGCCTACCTCCCGTGGGCACACGGAGACGGCCCTGTCCCCCGTGCGCCGAGAACGCGACGGCCCGTGTCGCCTGCTGAACGAAGGACGGCCACGGGCCGAACGCGTTTCTAACGTGAACGTGTCCCATGTGTGATTTCCCCCTCGGGGCCCTTCGTGAAACTGTCCGCACGGGGGATGCTGGCGATAACGTTCGTTCACACATGTGCCCGCTGAGCGCAGCAATCGTGTATGGAGGCAGCGATGGGAGTGTCCGGACCGATCCGTGTGGTGGTCGCCAAGCCGGGCCTGGACGGCCACGACCGAGGGGCCAAGGTCATCGCGCGAGCGCTGCGGGACGCCGGCATGGAGGTCATCTACACCGGTCTCCACCAGACGCCCGAGCAGATCGTGGACACCGCGATCCAGGAGGACGCCGACGCCGTCGGGCTGTCCATCCTCTCCGGAGCCCACATGACGCTGTTCGCCAAGGTGATCGAGCTGCTCCGGGAGCGCGACGCGGAGGACATCAAGGTGTTCGGCGGCGGGATCATCCCCGAGGACGACATCGCCCCGCTGCAGCAACTGGGCGTGGCCGCGATCTTCACCCCGGGCACGTCGACCGGCGACGTCGTCACCTGGGTGAACGACAACATCCGCCATCCGGCCGAAGCCTGATCGTCACGGGCGGCGGTGCGGGCCTTCCGCTCGGACCGCCGCCCGCTCCCGGCCAGCCCGTTCCCGGCCAGCCCGTTCCCGGTCGCCGGCTCAGGCGAGCTCCGCCAGCATCGCGGCCCGCAGGCGCAAGGTGCCGACCAATCGCTGGAAGGCCTCCGCCCAGTACGCCCCGGCGCCCGGTGAGGTGTCGGCGGACTCGGCCGGCAGCGCGGCCAGCGGGGCCGCCCGGTCGGCCTCCGCGGGGTCCATGCACCGTTCGGCCAGGCCCATCACCCCGCTGAAGCTCCACGGGTAGCTGCCCGCGTCCCGCGCGATGTCCAGCGCGTCCACCACCGCCGCCCCCAGCGGCTCGGCCCAGGGCACGGCACAGACCGCGAGCATCTGGAACGCCTCCGACAGGCCGTGCGCCGCGATGAAGCGGGCCACCCACTCCGCCCGCTCCGGGGCCGGGAGGATCGACAGCAGCTTCGCCGGGTCCCCGACGGGGCTGACCGCCGTCGCGGGCGCCGGGGTCGGCCCCAGCAGGGCGCGTGCCCAGGCCGCGTCCCCCTGGCGCACCGCGGCCCGGCACCACGCCGCGTGCAGATCCGCCTGCCAGTCGTCCGCGACCGGCAGCGCGATGACCTCCTCCGGCGTCCGGCCGCCGAACCGCTCCCGCCACGTGACGAGCGGCGCCGCGTCCACCACCTGGCCGAACCACCACGCCCGCTCCCCGCGCCCGGCGGGCGGTATCGCCACCACGCCGTCGCGCTCCATGGCCGCGTCGCACTCGTACGGCGCCTCCACCCCGATCCGGCCGCCCGCCGGATCCCACGCGACGCAGGTCCTGGCCCGCGCGGCCATCCGGGCGGCGAGGGCGGAGCCGGGCAGGGCCGAGAGCAGCTCCGCGGCGGTGGCCCGCACATTGCGGCTGCGGTCGGTGAGGGCCTGCTCCAGGAACGGCTCGTCCTGCGGCGACAGGCCCTCGCGGAGCGAGTCCAGGAACATCAGCCGGTCCTCGGCGCGCTCCGCGGCCCATCCCGAGCGCAGCAGCTCCAGCGCCTGCCGCGGGTCGCGGGCCCGCAGCCGGGACAGCAAGGCCACCCGTTCGGCGAACAGCCCCTCCTCCCACAGCGTCCGCACCGCGCCCGGGTCACCGGTGTCCGGCACGACGCCCGGCGCCCCGGCGCGCAGCGCGAACCGCCAGTCGGCGTTCAGCTCCGCCAGCCACAGCCCGCGTGGTCCCGCCAGCGCCAGGGCGTCCGGCCGCAGGTCGGTGCGTGCGCGGGCGGCGTCCAGCAGCGCGGGCAGCAGCTCCGGCGGGGCCGCCCAGCCGCGGGCGTTTGCCACGGCGAGCCACTGGGGCAGCAGCTCGGCGAGGTTGGGGGCGGCGCCACGCCGGCTGCCCCCGCCGCCTCCGACCGAGCGGTCCGCCAGCAGCAGGGACAGGCGCCGTCGCGCCGCCCCGGGCAGCGGCGGCCGCGGGTCGTGGGGCGTCGTGGCCGGCCGCGCCCCCGCCGTTGCCGGCCGTGCCCCGGCGCGGCGCCGTACGACGGCGAGCGCGGCGGAGTCCAGCAGCTCCTCGGGTGTGCCGCCCCTGCGGTCGGTGCCGAGGAGCGCGGTGCCGACCAGGTCGGCCCAGGTCGCCGTCATTGGTCCTCCTTCGTCGTCCGTCGTCGTCTCCGTGCGGCCGCCCGCGGGAGCCCGGCCGGGATCACACCGTCAGCGGCACCGGCTCCGCGCCCGCGCCGGCCCAGGCCGTGAACGGCCGGAAGCCCTGGTGGCCGAGCTCGCCGAACACCGTCACCGGGTGGCCGCCGGAGACCGCCGCCAGTCGCCACAGCCCCGCTCCGGCACCGGCGCCGCCCGCCGTGACCGGGACGGCGTCGCTGCCGTCCGCGTCCGCCACCTGCCAGCCCGTCCCGCCCGGTATCGGCACGACGCCGGCGAGCACGACCGGCCAGGCCTCCAGCCACGGGTCGTCGGCCAGGGCCTCCCCGTACGCGCCGAGTGCCGCGGCGACCGGCACGCCCGGCGGCACACGGCCGGGCAGCGGCGTGTCGTGCCGCGGCCCGAGCACCGCCCGCAGCGGACGGGCCCCCGGGTGGAAGGCCAGCTCCGCGTCGAGGCCGAGGCCGACGGGCAGTGCCGGCTCCGGCGCCCGGCCCGCGGCCCCGAAGGACAGCAACAGCGCGGTACGGCCGGTGGCCTCCCCGTGCAGCCAGGTCCTGCGGGTGGTGAGACGGTCGTCGGCGGTGTCGTGCCGTGCCAGGACCAGCCAGCGGTCCCGCACCGTCGGCCCCGCGAGGAGCTCCGCCGAGTCCACCGTGAAGCCGACCCGGGACCGGACGGTGGCCGCCAGCGTCGCGGGCAGCGCGTCCTGCCGCAGACAGCCCCGGGCCAGCAGGTGCAGCAGCGCCGTCTCCTCCAGCAGCCGCGACGGCCAGTCGCCCCCCGACCCCGCCAGCGCGCCCAGCTCGCGCACCCGCGAGGCGAGCCCGGGAGCCTGGGCGTCCACCATGCGCGCCGCCGTCTCGTCCCACCGCCGGTACCCCTCCCGGTCCGCTCCCGCCAGGCCGTCCCGCAGCAGATCCGCCAGCCGTCGCTCCAGTTCCGTTGCGCCGGCGGCCACCCGCCCCGCCCGGCGCTCGGCCCGCCTGCGCGCCGCCTCCGGGTCACCGCCGCCGGACGCGCCGCGCCCGCCCGGGGACGTCCGCCCCTCGCGCGCGCGGCGCGCGTCCAGCCACTCGGTGACCCAGTCGGGCCGGCCGCCCCCGTGTGCGGCCGGCCCGACCTCGCCCCCCGCCCACAGCAGGAGCAGCGCGAGCGTGTGCTTGCACGGGAACTTGCGGCTGGGGCAGCCGCAGCTGAAGGCGGGCCCCGCCGTGTCGACCACCGCCTGGTAGGGCGTGCTGCCGCTGCCCGCGCACAGCCCCCACACCGCCGTGCCCGAGCACCCCGTCCCGGACCAGCGGGCGGCCGTCGCCAAGCCCGTCCCGGCCTTGCGCGACGACGCGTCGGGCGCGAGTGCCAGGACCTGGTCGGCGGTCCATCGCTCCGCCCGCTGTCCGTCCATCCCGTCCATGGCCACGACGCTACGGGCAGCCACTGACAAACCGCCCTGAGCTGCGGGTTCCTGACGGCGGGACGGGATTGTCAGTGGGGTGCGCGATGGTGGGAACGCGGACGCCCCGCGGGGGGCTGACGGGGCGTCCGCGCCATCCGCTCCACGTGAGAACAGGGGAGAACCATGTCCGTGGACACCGCACTCCGGCCGCACGCCGAAGACGCGTTCGCCCATGAGCTCAAGGCTCTCGCGGCGGCCGACGACCGGCCGCGCCCGGCCCGGTGGAACCTGTCGCCGTGGGCGGTCGCCACGTACCTGCTCGGCGGTGAGCTGCCCGACGGCACGGTCGTCACCCCCAAGTACGTGGGTCCGCGGCGGATCGTGGAGGTCGCGGTCAGCACGCTCGCGACCGACCGGGCGCTGCTGCTGCTCGGTGTCCCGGGCACCGCGAAGACCTGGGTCTCCGAACACCTCGCCGCCGCCGTCAGCGGTGACTCCACGCTGCTCGTGCAGGGCACCGCGGGCACGCCGGAGGAGGCCATCCGCTACGGGTGGAACTACGCGCGGCTGCTCACCGGCGGGCCGAGCCCGGAGGCCCTGGTCCCGAGCCCGGTCATGAGGGCGATGGCCGAGGGGCGCATCGCGCGCGTGGAGGAGCTGACCCGCGTCCCCGCGGACGTCCAGGACAGCCTCATCACCATCCTCTCGGAGAAGACGCTGCCGATACCGGAGCTGGGCACCGAGACCCAGGCGGTGCGCGGGTTCAACCTGATCGCGACCGCCAACGACCGGGACCGCGGGGTCAACGACCTGTCCAGCGCGCTGCGCCGGCGCTTCAACACGGTCGTGCTGCCGCTGCCCGCGACCGTGGAGGAGGAGGTCGACATCGTCAGCCGCCGCGTCGGCCAGCTCGGGCGCTCGCTGGAACTGCCGGCCGCCCCGGAGGGCGCGGACGAGATCCGGCGCGTGGTCACCGTCTTCCGTGAACTGCGCGGCGGGGTCACCGCCGACGGGCGCACGAAGGTGAAGTCCCCCTCCGGCACGCTCTCCACGGCCGAGGCGATCTCCGTGGTGACCAACGGGCTCGCCCTGGCCGCACACTTCGGCGACGGCGTCCTGCGCGCCGGGGACGTCGCCGCCGGGCTGCTCGGCGCGGTGGTCCGCGACCCGGCCGCCGACCGCGTGGTCTGGCAGGAGTACCTGGAGACCGTCGTCCGCGAGCGGGAGGGCTGGAAGGACTTCTACCGCGCCTGCCGAGAGGTGACCCCGTGACCGCCGTGACCGTCGCGGAAGGGGTGGCGCTGCTGGGGGTGCGGCACCACGGCCCCGGGTCGGCGCGCGGCGTGCGGGCCGCGCTCGACCGGCTGCAGCCGGGGATCGTGCTCGTCGAGGGCCCGCCGGAGGCGGACGCGGTGCTGGCGCTCGCCGCCGATCCCGGGATGCGACCGCCGGTCGCGCTGCTCGCCCACGTCGTCGACGAGCCGTCCCGGGCCGGCTTCTGGCCCTTCGCCGAGTTCTCCCCCGAGTGGGAGGCGATCCGCTGGGCGGCCGGACGCGAGGTGCCGGTGCGTTTCATCGACCTGCCCGCCGCGCACTCGCTCCTGCTCCGTGACGAGCGAGGAGAAGGAGAGGGAAGAGGGGAGGACGACGGAGGAGCAGGGGAGGCGGAGGCGGCGGACGCGCGCATCGACCCGCTCGCCGTGCTGGCGCGCACGGCGGGCCACGACGACCCGGAGCGGTGGTGGGAGGACGCCGTCGAGCACCGCGGCCGGGACGGCGAGGGGGATGGCGACCCGCTGGCCGCGTTCGGAGCGCTCGCCGAGGCCATGGGCGCGCTGCGCGAGGCCTACGGCGACGGGGGGCACCCGCAGGACGCGGTGCGCGAGGCCCACATGCGGCTGCGGATACGGGAGGCGCGCCGCGCGCACGGGAGGGTGGCCGTGGTGTGCGGGGCCTGGCACGTGCCCGCGCTCGCCGGGGGCGGCGGGGTCACCGCCGACCGGGCCCTGCTCAAGGGCCTGCCCAAGGCGAAGGTGGAGGTCACCTGGGTGCCCTGGACGCACCGCAGGCTCTCCCGGGGCAGTGGCTACGGGGCGGGCGTCGACTCCCCCGGCTGGTACCGCCATCTGTTCACCTCGCCCGACCGGCCCGTCGCCCGGTGGATGACCAAGGTCGCCGGCCTGCTCCGAGAGGAGGACCTCCCGGTCTCCTCCGCGCACGTCATCGAGGCGGTACGGCTCGCCGGCACCCTCGCGACCCTGCGCGGCCGTCCGCTGCCCGGGCTCGGCGAGACCACGGACGCGGTACGGGCGGTGATGTGCGACGGATCGGACGTGCCGCTGGCGCTCATACGGGACCGGCTGGTGGTGGGGGACGTGCTGGGCGAGGTCCCCGAGGGGGCGCCGGCGGTGCCCCTCGCCCGCGACCTGGCGCGTGAGCAGCGCAGGCTGCGGATGAAGCCGCAGGCCCTGGAGAAGGAGGTGGACCTGGACCTGCGCAAGGACACCGACGCCGGACGCAGCCGCCTGCTGCACCGGCTGCGGATGCTCGGCGTCGGCTGGGGCGAGCCGAGCCGGTCCCGCACGGCCGCCACCGGCACCTTCCGCGAGAGCTGGCGGCTGCGCTGGGAGCCGGAGCTCGCGGTGGCCGTCGCGGAGGCCGGGGTGTGGGGCACCACGGTGGAGTCCGCGGCCACCGCCCGGGCCGAGGACGCGGCGGTGAACGCGGGGGCGCTCGCCGAGGTGACGGGCCTCGCCGAACGCTGCCTGCTCGCCGGGCTGGCGGACGCCCTGCCCACGGTGATGCGGGTGCTCGCCGACCGCGCGGCGCTCGACGTGGACGTCGCGCACCTCGCCCAGGCGCTGCCTGCGCTGGTGCGCTCCCTCCGCTACGGCGACGTGCGGGGCACGGACGCGGGGGCGCTGCGCGAGGTCGCCGAGGGGCTCGCGCAGCGCGTCTGCGTCGGGCTCCCGCCCGCGTGCGCGGGGCTCGACGCGGACGGCGCCGCCGAGATGCGCGGTCATGTCACGGAGGTGCAGCGGGCCTTGGTCCTGCTCGGCGACGACGCGCTGCGCGACCGCTGGGCGGGTGTGCTGCGGAGGCTGGCCGTGCGCGACCGCGGCGTACCGGGGCTGCTGCGGGGCAGCGCCGCGCGGCTCCTGCTCGACGACGCGCGCCTGGAGCCCGGGGAGGTGGCCCGGCTGATGGGGCTCGCCCTGTCGCACGGCACGGCGCCGCAGGAGGCGGCCGCCTGGGTCGAGGGCTTCCTCGCCGGGGGCGGGATGCTGCTGGTTCACGACGAGCGGCTGCTCGCGCTGGTCGACGGCTGGCTGTCCGGGGTGCCGGCGGACGCCTTCGACGACGTGCTGCCGCTGCTGCGGCGGACCTTCGGCGGCTTCGACCCGGGGGCGCGGCGCACGGTGGGGGAGCTGGTGCGGCGCGGCCCGGGAGGCGG
>NZ_JARAVK010000092.1:0-33265 GCF_033792765.1 Streptomyces sp. PA03-6a
GGGTCCGGGGGCCGGGACGGCGGGGGCGGCGGGCTCGGGCTCGGGCTCGGTGGCGCCGAGTTGGGCGGCGATGCCGTCCAGGAGCTTGGCGTACGCGGCGCGCGTGGCACCCTGCGGCTCGCTGCGGCCGGACTCCCAGGCGGCCACGGTCGTCCGGGTCACGTCGAGCGCCTCGGCGACCTCCGCCTGGGTCAGGCCGTACTCGGTGCGCAGCCGGGAGCGTTCGGCGGGCTCGGGCAGGCGGGTCCGCCGCGGCCCCGGCTTCAGGAGGGCGTCGACGGGATCGGACGTGCTGGCCATGCGGCGGTGGGCTCCTTCGCTGCTCGGTGCTGGCCGGTTACGGGGGCACGACGGGGTTCCGTGTCGGGGAACTCGCGCAGGTGCTGCCCCGTGAGGATACGGGCCGGGTTGCGCCCCGGGGGCAGCGGAAGGCTGCTGCCCGGCACCCAGCGGAAACGCCGTGCGGGTACCAGGTGGAACGCGTACTCCCCGCCGCCGGCGTCGTCGGCCCCGTACCAGGCGACCGTCCGGGCCGACAAGCGCCAACCCCGGGCCGTGCTCTCCTCGACGGTGCGCCCGTCGCGCGGTGCCCGCCGTACGTCCACCGCCGGCATCCCCGGCCCTCCCTCCGCCGCTCCGTCCGGCCCCTGACCACCCTTTCCAGGTCCGCGACAACGGACTTTATCGGCCGGCAAAGCAGCCCGCGGGCACCGAAGCGCCCGGCGGGGCGTCCGTCGTAGGGTGTGGTCCGTGGCCGACCTCATGGGCTGTCTGATCCTCGCCGCCGTACTGGCCGGGGTCATGGGCGTGTTCGCCTGGCTGGCGCGGGTGATCCGGCGCCGTGGTGTCGCCGGCCATGCGGTCGCCGCCGCCCTGGCCTCCTATGAGGAGGCGTTCCGCGTCACGTCCTACGAGGCCCACCAGGAGATCCGCACCCAGGCCGAGCGCAGGCTGCCCTTCGACTCGCCGGACGAGCCCTGGCGCCCGGCCCGCGCGACGGTCCCGGCCCGCCCGGCCGTACGCTCCGCGCGGGGGCCGCGCACCTGGGTCCGCCGCCTGCGGCGTCGCCGCTGACTGATGAGCCCGGTGAGGCCCTGCCGTCGCCTGCACCTTTGAGCCGGACCCAACCTTGCCGGACAATATTGGCAACGGCGGCACGCACACCGCCGACGGCGGGGGCTCACCCAGCGCAGGACGGCACCATGCCTTCGTACGTGCACACCACGGCACCGACCCGGTACATCGAGGTGGACGGCGACCGTTACGCCCATCGCCGTTTCGGGGCGGATTCCGGGACGCCGCTCCTGATGCTCCCGCACTTCCGCGCGGGCATGGACCACTGGGATCCGCTCGTCACGGACGGCCTCGCCGAGAACCGGCCGGTGATCCTCTTCGACAACGCCGGGGTGGGGAACTCGGGCGGCCGGACGCCGGAATCGGCGGAGGGTTTCGCCGAGAACGCCGTCGCGTTCCTGCGGGCGCTCGGCGTTCCCGAGGTCGACCTGCTGGGCTTCTCGGTGGGCGGGTACGTCAGCCAGGCCCTCGTCCTGGCCCATCCCGAACTGGTGCGCCGCCTGGTCCTGGTCGGGACGAAGCCGCGCGCGGGCGAGACGGCGGGCGTCGGCGAAC
Source organism: Streptomyces sp. PA03-6a (assembly GCF_033792765.1). NCBI lineage: Bacteria > Bacillati > Actinomycetota > Actinomycetes > Kitasatosporales > Streptomycetaceae > Streptomyces > Streptomyces sp. PA03-6a. The sequence continues at coordinate 1,630 of NZ_JARAVK010000092.1, forward strand.
GGGTCGTGGAGGTGGCCGCCCACGAGGTCCTGACCGAGGAGGACTACCTGTACCTCTTCTTCGACGACTCCCCCGGCGGACGCCGGGCCGGCCGGGAGTTCTGGCTGCGCCGCCACGAGCGGACCGTGGACGCCGACGCCGAGTCCGGCCCGGACAGCGTCCGCGCACAGCAGGCGCTGCGCGCCGACTGGAACACCGGACGGGGCGAGCGGTACACGGAGCTGCGGCGCATCACCCAGCCGACGCTCGTGGTCAACGGCAGCGACGACCTCATGGTCCCGACCGTCAATTCGTGGATCCTCGCGCAGCACATCCCCCACGCGCAGCTCGTCATCTACCCGGACGCGGGCCACGGGGCGCTCTTCCAGTACCCCCGGCTGTTCTGCGCCCACGTCGCCCGCTTCCTCGACAGCGAGGTCCCCTTCACCTGACCCCGTGACGGGCCCGCTTCACTCGGCTCCCGCGACCGCCCGGTGCCGGCCCACGGCGCGGACGGCGTACCGGACGGTCGCCGCGTACAGGGCGAGGAACGCCCCGCTGACCAGGACGATCACCATCCAGGTCAGGCCCTGCCAACCGGGGACGGCGGCGCCGTGGAGCCAGCGGACGAGGAAGTTGCCGGTGGCCGCCGCGGGGAAGGAGAAGACCCAGTAGCCGGTGTGGAACCCCTCCTGGCGGACGTGCGGCACCAGGAACAGGACGATCAGGACGGTGAAGAGCACCAGCCCGGCGAAGCCGTACCCCACGGCGTCGACCCGTCCGCCGTGCGCTGCGGTCCAGGCGAGGCCGCCGACGGCGGGCGGGATCGTGAGGACGGTCAGCGTGGGGCGCGCGGGTCCGGGCAGGCCGTCCGTCACGAGGCGGCCGAGGACCACGGTGCCGAAGGCGAGCCAGTACAGGACGCCCACCGCGAAGGCGGCCGAGGCCGCCTCGGGGAGGGCGACCGCGGTGCCGGTGGTGCTGGCGATGAAGGGTCCGGAGACCACCGGAAGCAGGTAGCCGGGGTGCAGCGGGGCGGAGCCGAGGCCGCCGGTCACCCAGTGCGCGAGCAGCCGGGCGGCGAGGGCGGCGGAGGCGAGGGCGAACAGCGCGTAGAACCAGCGGGCGCCGTCGACCCCGAAGCGGGCGAAGTGGCTGGTGGCCAGCATGCCGATGATCGGGACGTACGCGAGCGCGAAGCCCTGACCGGGGTGCCGCAGGTCCTCCAGGACGTTGCGCCGGCGTGCTCCGCCGTGCCGCACGTACTGCGCCAGCAGCACCACCCACAGCAGTCCGCTGACCACGAACAGGGCGTCGCTGACCCCGATGGGCGCGGACACCGTGGCCGATGCCGACTGCCAGAGCCCGCCCAGGCCCGCCGTGCCGAGGGAGACCGACATCATGGCGATGTGGGTGGCGCGCCGGGCGCCTGCGCCGTTCCCGGCTGCGGCGTGCGCGGGCCCCGACGAGTCGTCCGGGGGCGTGACGGTCACGGGTGCGTCGAGTACGGCCGACTGCATGCGGTGCTTCTCCTCGGGGGTCCGGCGCCGCGGAGGGGCGCGGCGGGGTGTGGTTGCAACTTTAAACCAGGCGCGGCGGCGAGCCCTTCCCGCTCCCGCGGGGAATCCGGGATCGCGTCCCGGAATCCCCGGCCCGGCCCCGGGGCCGGGGCGGGCCGAGATGCCCCCACCTGTCGGCGGGGACTATCGTCCACATATGGGAGCGCCCCGGCCACGCCGAAACGGCGTTCCCCGGCGGCGAACGGCCCGTTGGGCACCGCGCGGGGCCGGTGGGTGATGAGCGGGAGCGCAGCGCCCGGCGCCGCGCCGGAGGAAGAGGCCGCACTCGACCAGGCCCTGGCCGAGGTGGCGAGAATCACCGCGTCCCACGCTGCCGGCGTCTTCCTGCTGGTGCCGCACGCCCAGGCGCTGCGCCTGGCGGTGGTGACGGGCCTGTCGGCCGGAGTGGTGCGGCCCTGGTCGCGGCTGGCGCTCGCGACACCCGCGCCCGTCTCCACGGTGGCGCGCGACGGACGTCCGGTCTGGGTGCACGGCCACGACGAGCTCGCCCGCCGGTTCCCGCGCACCGCCTTCGCGCTGCCCTACCGGCTGGCGATGTACGTCGTGCCGTTGCACACGGGCACCACGGTGTCGGGCGTGCTGCAACTGCTGTGGCCCGACACCCGTCCCGACCGGCTCGCCCAGGAGGAACGGGCCGCCGTGACCCACGCCGCCGACCGGATGAGCGCGCTGCTGACGCGCGCCGCCGCCCGGGGGCGCCCGCTGCGGCCGGGTGCCGTTCCCCGGGTGCTCGCGCCGGACCCTCCGCCGTCCCTGCCGCCCGCCGAGGCCCAGGCCGCGGCGGAACTGGCGGAGCGCCTGGACGACGGGGTGCTCGCGCTGGACCTGGAGGGGCGGGTGACCTTCCTCAACGCCACGGCCGCCGAACTGCTCGGCCGCGGCAAGGCCGAGCTGATGCACACCCGCCTCTGGGAGTCCCTGCCCTGGCTGATCGACCCGGCCTACGAAGACCCTTACCTGGCTGCGCTGTTCAGCCGGCTCCCCACGGACTTCACCGCGCTGCGCCCCCCGGACGACTGGCTGTCCTTCCGGCTCTACCCCGACACCACCGGGATCAGCATCCGTCTGCGGACCGCCCCGGCCCCGGCGGGCGACCGGCTCCCGCCCGCCACACCCTCAGGGACAGCGCCGACCCGCGCCGGCGCGCTGTACCACCTGCTGTACATCGCCTCGTCCCTCACCGAGGCGGTCGGCGTCCAGGACGTGGCGACCGCCGTCACCGAGCAGATCATGCCCGTCCTCGGGGCCGACGGCCTGTCGTTGCTGATCGCGGACGAGGGGCGGTTCCAGGACGTCGCCTCCCGTGGATTCCCCCGGACCCACAAGGACTTCTTCCGCGGTCTGTCGCTGACGGTCGACACCGCGGGCTCCCGCGCCGTCGCCACGGGGGCGCCGCTCTTCTTCAGCGACGTCGACGCGATACGGCAGGCCTTCCCCCTCGTCACCCCCTACACACGGATGGGCGCCTGGGCGTTCCTCCCGCTGAACGCCTCGGGCCGCACGATCGGCTGCTGCGTCCTGGGCTTCGCCCTCCCCCGCGCATTCCCGCCCGACGAGCGCGCCGCCCTCACCTCGCTGGCCGGCATGATCGCCCAGGCGCTGGAACGTGCCCGGCTGTTCGACACCAAGAGCCAGGTCGCGCGCACCCTCCAGACTGCGCTGCTGCCGCACTCCCTGCCGCACGTGCCCGGCCTGCGCGTCGCCGCCCGCTACCTCCCGGCGACCAGCGGGATGGACATCGGCGGCGACTTCTACGACCTGATCCGCCTGGACGGCGCCGGGGCGGCGGCCGCGGTCATCGGGGACGTCCAGGGGCACAGCGTCAACGCGGCGGCGCTGATGGGCCAGATCCGCACGGCGGTGCACACCCACGCGAGCACGGGCGCGGCCCCGGACGACGTGCTGACCCGGATCAACCGCCTGTTCAACGACCTCGACACCGACCTGTTCACCAGTTGCCTGTACGCACAGCTGGACGTGCCCGGGCACCGCGCGCTGCTGGCGAGCGCCGGACATCTGCCGGCGCTGCTGCGCCACCGGTCAGGTCGCACGGAGATCCTCGACGTACCGCCCGGGCTCCTGCTCGGGGTCGACGTGACCGCGGACTACCGGGCCGCGGAGGTGTCCATGCCGCCGGGAAGCGTGCTCACCCTGTTCACCGACGGCCTGATCGAACGTCCCGGCACCGATCTGGAGACGGCGCTCGGGGAACTCGCCGGCCGGCTCGCCGCCGCGCCCGTCCGTTCGCTGGACGACCTGGCCGACGAGCTCCTGCGGGAGGCCCGGCGGACCTCCGGGGGCCGCGACGACATCGCCCTGCTGCTGGTGGGCCCGGTGCCCGGGGAGTGACGGGCGGGGGTTCCGCGCGCTCAGGCCGCCCGGCCGGCGAGACGGAACCGGCCGAGGGTGTCCTGCATCAGCCGGCGCACCTCGGCCCACGTGCCGTCGACCGCCGCGTCGCCGCGCAGCACGCGCTCCGTGGGCTGGGCCGCGAACCAGCGGGCGCGGCGCAGCGCGTCGACCCCGGCGATCGTCCCGGCCACCACGTAGTAGTGGCGGACGAGCGCCCCCGAGCCGCCGCGATGTCGCAGCCCGACCAGCCAGACCACACCGTCCTCGTCACCGTTGTGAGGGTGGGTGTCCGTCATGTCTCACTCCCCGCCACGCACTCCCTGCTCCGGTCGTCCACGGTGCCGCCGAAGCCGCCGGCGGGGCCACCTCCATCCGGCCGCGTCCCCCTCGGATCCGGTCAGGGGCGGTAGACCGCCCCGGGCTGCGGGGTGCCGGGGGCGAGCAGCTGCGGAACGGTCACGAAGGTGAAGCCCCGCTTCTTGAGCGCGTCGATGATGCCGGGCACGGCCGGCAGGGTGCCCCGGTAGCCCTTGGCGGCCGGGCCGGGGACGAGGTCGTGGAGCAGGATGATGCCGTCGCGGTCGGCCTGGTCCAGGACGCGCTTGGTGATCAGGTCGGGGTCGTTGGTCTCGTAGTCCTTGGCGGTGACGCTCCACAGCACCTCGGAGAGGCCCATCTCACGGGCGATGCCCTGGACGGTGTCGTTGGTGCGTCCCTGCGGCGGGCGCATGAGGGTGGGCCGCCGGCCCGTTATCCGCTCGATCGCGTCGTTGGGACGGCTCAGCTCCTCGCGTATCTCCTCGGGCTCGATCTGCGTGAGGATCTTGTGCGTCCAGGTGTGGCTGGCGACCTCGTGCCCCTCGGCGGCCATGCGCTTGACCATGTCCGGGTAGCGGTCGATGTGCTTCCTGCCGAGGAGGAAGAAGGTGGCGGGCACCTGCTTCTCCTTGAGGACGTCCAGCAGCTGCGCCGTGTGCTTGCTCGGTCCCGCGTCGAAGGTGAGCGCGATGCACTTGGCCTTGCGGCAGTCGACGCTGCCGAAGGTGCCGTTGCCGGTCTTGCCGGCCTCCTGCCGCACGGTGCCCGGGGAGGTGGTCTCCACGCGGGTGCAACCGGTGAGCGCGAGCGCGAGCGCCAGGGCTGCCGCGGGAAGCGCCGCCCATCTGCGGGCGGTGCGGGCGGAGGCGGCGTCGCGTCGGGCGGGCAGGAGGCTTCGGAGCCGGGTGGTTCGCATGGCCGCGACTCTACACAGGGGGTATACACGCAATTCATAGCGGGGGTGCCCCCTGCCGCACACGATCACGACATCGCGTCTACATGACGTGTATACCTCATGTGTATATTGACGCGCATGTCCATCGGTCACACCCTCCTGGGCCTCCTCGAATCCGGGCCGCGCCACGGCTACGACCTCAAGCGCGCCTTCGACGAGCGATTCGGCCACGACCGGCCGCTGCACTACGGGCAGGTCTACTCCACGATGTCGAGGCTGCTGAAGCACGGCCTGGTCGAGGTCGAGGCCATAGAGCCCGGCGAGGGCCCCGAGCGGAAGCGGTACGCCATCACGGAGGCCGGCGTCACCGACGTCGCACGGTGGCTGGCGACCCCGGAGAAGCCCGAGCCGTACCTGCAGTCGACGCTCTACACCAAGGTCGTCCTCGCCCTGCTCACCCAGCGCGACGCGGCCGACATCCTGGACGTGCAGCGTGCCGAGCACCTGCGGCTGATGCGCGACCTGACCGAACGCAAGCGCACCGGGGACCTGGCCGACCAGTTGATCTGCGACCACGCCCTGTTCCACCTCGAAGCCGACCTGCGCTGGCTGGAGCTGACCGCGGCGCGGCTCGACGGGCTCGCCCGCGAGGTGCGCGCGTGACGCCCGCAGAGCCCCTGCTCACCGCCGACGGCCTGCACAAGAGCTACGACCGGACGCCGGCCCTCGACGGGGCGGACTTCTCCATACGCTCCGGCGAGATCGTGGCCGTGATGGGCCCGTCCGGCTCCGGCAAGTCCACCCTGCTGCACTGCCTCGCCGGGATCGTCGTCCCGGACGCCGGCACCATCACCTACCGCGGTCGTGAGCTGTCCGCGATGAACGACGCCCGGCGCAGCGCCCTGCGGCGCAGCGAATTCGGCTTCGTCTTCCAGTTCGGGCAGCTCGTCCCCGAGCTCACCTGCGCGGAGAACGTGGCGCTGCCGCTCCGGCTGGGCGGCACCTCCCGCAAGGAGGCGACGCGCACCGCCTTGGAGTGGCTGCGCAGGCTGGAGGTCGAGGACGTCGCGGGCCAGCGGCCCGGGGCGGTCTCCGGCGGGCAGGGACAGCGGGTGGCCGTCGCCCGTGCCCTGGTCACCGGACCCCGCGTGCTGTTCGCCGACGAACCCACCGGAGCGCTGGACTCCCTCAACGGCGAACGCGTGATGCAGTTGCTCAGCGCCGCCGCCCGCGAGACCGACGCCGCGGTCGTCCTGGTCACCCACGAGGCGAGGGTCGCCGCGTACTCCGACCGCGAGGTCGTCGTGCGTGACGGGAAGGTCCGCGACACGGCGCGCGTGGCATGAGCCCGGGCGACACCCCCGGCACCACCCGCGGGAGCCGGATCCGGGACCTGGCGATGGGTGTCCGGTTCGCCGTCACCGGTGGCCGCGAGGGCTGGGTGCGTACGCTCCTGACCGCCGTCGGGGTCGGCCTGGGAGTGGCCCTGCTGCTGCTCACCGCCGCCCTTCCGAACGCCCTGACGCAGCGTCACGACCGCGAACGCGCCCGCAACGACATGACGTACACCTCGGTCGTCAAGCACCGGGCCGACGACACGATGCTGATCGCGACGGTGGACACCACCTACCGCGACCAGGAGGTGCGGGGCCGCCTGCTGCAGCCCGAGGGCCGGCGTCCACCGCTGCCGCCCGGCGTCGGCCGGCTGCCCGGGCGCGGGACGATGGTGGTCTCCCCCGCCCTGCGGCGGCTGCTCGCCTCTGCGGAGGGCCGGCTGCTGAGCGAGCGGCTGCCGTACCGCGTCGCGGGCACCATCGGGCAGGCCGGGCTGGTGGGACCGGACGACCTCGCCTACTACGCGGGGACCTCCGGGCTATCCGCCGGCGCCGGTGCCGGGCAGACCGTCCGCGTCGAACGCATCCACGCCTTCGGCTCGGTGGACCAGGGCAGCCCGGCGGACCCGGTCCTCGTACTGCTCGTCCTCATCGTCTTCGTGGCGCTGCTGATGCCGGTCGGCGTGTTCATCGCGGCCGCCGTCCGCTTCGGCGGGGACCGCCGCGACCGCCGGCTCGCCGCGTTGCGCCTGCTCGGCGCGGACGCCGCGACCACCCGACGCGTCGCCGCGGGCGAGGCCCTCGCCGGCGCCCTGTGCGGACTCGCCGTCGGCGCCGTGCTGTTCGCGGCCGGGCGCGCCCTGGCGGGCCGGGTCGGCTTCTACCGCGTCAGCGTCTTCCCCGGCGACCTCACGCCCGTGCCCGCGCTCACCGCCCTGGTCGCCGTCGCCGTCCCGGCCGCCTCGGTGGCCGTGACGCTGCTCGCGCTGCGCGGCGTGGTCATCGAGCCGCTCGGTGTCGTCCGCGCGAGCAAGCCGCCGCGCCGCCGGCTGTGGTGGCGGCTGCTGTTGCCGCTCGGCGGGCTCGCCCTCCTGTACCCGATGGTCGGGCAGGGCCGCGACCGGGGGAACTTCAACGAGGCGCTGGTCGTCGGCGGCACGGTCCTGCTGCTGATGGGCGTCACGGCACTGCTGCCGTGGATCGTCGAGGCCGCCGTCGACCGGCTCGGCACCGGCGCTCCCTCCTGGCAGCTCGCGGTCCGCAGGCTCCAGCTGAACAGCGGCACCGCGGCCCGCACGGTCAACGGCATCGCCGTCGCCGTCGCCGGGGCGATCGCGCTCCAGATGCTCTTCGCGGGCGTCGACGGCTCGTACACCCGCAGTACCGGGAACGACCTCTCCCGGGCCCAGATGGAGGTCCACCTCCCGGCCGCCGACTCCCCCGCGGACGCCGCCCGGCGGCTCACCGCGGCCGACGCCGTGCGCGAAGCGACCCCGCTGTCGGTGGGGACGCTCGGCGAACGCGCCGAGGACCCGCAGCGGTACGTCGAACTGACCGTGGGCACCTGCGACGCGCTGCGCGTGGTGGCGAGGGTCTCCGCGTGCCGCGACGGCGACGTGTTCGTCGTCCGGGACCGGGAGTACGACGACGACACCGTCCGCACGGCGAGGCCAGGACACGTCGTCTACCTGGACCCGGGCTACGCCGGCGCGCCGGGAAGCGGACTCGCCTGGCACCTGCCGTCCGGCCTGAAGGAGGCCCGCACCCGCGCCGACCCGAGCGGCTACGAGCGCGGCGGCGTCCTCGTCACTCCCGGGGCGCTCCCCCCGTCCGCCGCCGGGACGGTCACGGGCAGGGTCTACGTCTCGATCGACCGCTCCGTGCCGGACGCGCCCGAGGTCGTCCGCAACACGGTGGCCGCGATCGACCCGCTCGCCGACGCGCGCGAGTACGTCACCAGGACCGAGTCCGCGCGCTTCTCCTCGATCCGCACCGGGTTGTTCGTCGGCACCTGCTGCGTCCTGCTGCTGATCGGGGCGAGCCTGCTCGTCTCCCAGCTGGAGCAGTTGCGCGAGCGGAGGAAGCTGCTGTCCACCCTGGTCGCCTTCGGCACCCGCCGCAGCACCCTCAGCCTGTCGGTGCTGTGGCAGACCGCCCTCCCCGTCGGCCTCGGCCTCGCCCTCGCGTGCGCGGTGGGCCTGACCCTGGGCGCGGTGCTGCTCCGCATGGTCGGTGCGCCCGTCACCGTCGACTGGCCCGACGTGGGCGCCATGACCGGCGTCGGCGCGGCCGTCGTCCTGCTGGTGACCGCGCTCAGCCTCCCTGCCCTGGTCCGCATGATGCGACCGGACGGCCTGCGCACGGAGTGACGGCGACGGGGCCGGTCACGGGGCCACGGCCGCCGGCGGGGCGGTCGTGGCCCGGGGGGTCAGGAGTGCGGAGAGCACGGTGGTCTCCGGCACGTCGTCACGGCCCGCGAGCTTGGCCAACAGGAGCTCCACCGCGCGGGTGCCGATCTCGGCCGAGGGGATCGACACGGAGGTGATGGGCACCGATGCCTGCTCGGCGGTCTCGTCGGGGCAGATCGCGGCGACCGACAGGTCCTCCGGTACCCGCAGGCCCATGGCCTGGAAGGCGGAGATCAGGGGCTGGGTGATCGGCTCGTTGTGGACGACGATCCCGGACAGCCCCGGCTGTTCGCGCAGCAGTTGCTCGGCCATGGCTCGCGCGGCGGCCGGGGTCTCCGGGCAGGGGTGGACGGACGAGCGCAGGCCGAGGCGGTCGGCGGCGGCCGTGAACCCCGCGGCGACCCGGCGGGCGAAGCCGGTACCGCGGACGTAGACCTCGGGGGGTGAGCCGACCAGGGCCACGGTCCGGTGGCCGAGCGAGGCGAGGTGCTCGACGCACGCCTCGCCGGCACCCGCGAAGTCCAGGTCGACGCAGGTCAGCCCGGCCGGGTCGGAGGGGAAACCGATCAGCACGGACGGCCGGTCCATGGTGCGCAGCAACGGCAGCCGGCGGTCGTCCATCTCGACGTCCATGATGATGAAGGCGTCCGCCATGGCGCTCTGGGCGACCCGGATGATGCCCTCCTCCCCCTCGCTCTGCGTGAGGAGGAGGACATCGTGGTCGTGCTCCCGGGCCGCGGTCAGCACGGACGTGGCGAATTGCATGACCACGGGCACGTGGATGCCCTTCCGGAGGGGCAGCACGAGACCGAGCACCCGTGACCTGCTGCTGGCCAGGGACCGGGCTCCGGCGTGCGGCCGGTAGCCCAGTTCACGGATGCTGTCCTCGATGCGCCGCCGGGTCTCCGGGGAGATCGGCCGCTTGCCGCTGAGGGCGTAGCTGACGGTGCTCGGCGACACGTTGGCGTGCCGCGCGACGTCAGTGATCTTGACCATGCAACTCCCTTCCCGTACGTGCGTGCTGCAGCAGACCGCCCTCAGGAGCCGGCGAGCTCCAGGGTGAGGACGGCCGTACCGGCCGCCGCACGCGCGGAGGGTCCGCCGGCCACCTCGACGCCCCACGGGAGCGACGCGTCGGAGGTCTCGGCCCGCAGCGTGGAGCCCTCGCGCACGACGGTGATCTCGGCCGCGGCCGTGCCGTCCTCGCGGGGGATCCGCACGGTGGTGCGGGAGCCGTCGGCGGGCTCGAAGACCCGGACGGTGACGTCGTCCGCCCACGCGTAGTCGGGGCGGTCGGTGACCGCACCGACCGGGATCGCGGAGCCGGGCCGGGCCAGCAGGGGGACGCTCAGGTAGTCGTGGGTCTCGCGCACCCAGCGCGGGCCGGTGACCTTCTCGCCGGTCGTGAAGTGGGTCCAGGTGCCCTCCGGCACGTAGTACGACACCTCGCCGTCCTCGGAGAACACCGGCGCGACGAGCAGGTCCCCGCCGAGCATGTACTGGCGCTCCAGCGAGGCGCAGCCCGGGTCGTCCGGGAACTCCAGCACCATGGCCCGCATCATCGGGACGCCCTCGGTGTGCGCCTGGTGCGCGGCACCGTAGAGGTAGGGCATGAGGCCCAGCTTGAGCTTGGTGAAGTGGCGGAGGACGTCCACCGCCTCCTCGTCGAACAGCCACGGCACGCGGTAGGACGAGGAACCGTGCAGCCGGCTGTGCGAGGAGAGCATGCCGAAGGCGGTCCAGCGCTTGAACAGGCCGGCGTCGGGCAGCCCCTCGAAGCCGCCGATGTCGTGGCTCCAGTAGCCGAAGCCGGACAGGCCGAGCGACAGGCCGCCGCGCAGCGACTCGGCCATCGACTCGTACGTGGACTCGCAGTCGCCGCCCCAGTGCACGGGGAACTGCTGGCCGCCGGCCGTGGCCGAGCGCGCGAAGAGCACGGCCTCGCCCTCGCCGCGGTGCTTGCGCAGCACGTCGAAGACGGTCTTGTTGTACAGCTGCGTGTAGTAGTTGTGCATGCGCTCCGGGTCGGAGCCGTCGAACCAGGCGACGTCGGTGGGCACGCGCTCGCCGAAGTCGGTCTTGAAGCAGTCGACGCCCATGTCGAGGAGGGCCTCGAGCTTGGACGCGTACCAGGCGCAGGCGTCGGGGTTGGTGAAGTCGACCAGGGCCATGCCGGGCTGCCACAGGTCCCACTGCCACACGCCGCCGTCAGGGCGCTTGAGGAGGTAGCCGGCCGCCTTGCCCTCGGCGAACAGCGGTGAGCGCTGGGCGATGTAGGGGTTGATCCACACGCAGATGTGGAGGTCGCGCTCCTTCAGCCGGCGCAGCATCCCCTCGGGGTCGGGGAAGACGCGCGGGTCCCACTCGAAGTCGCACCAGTTGAACTCGCGCATCCAGAAGCAGTCGAAGTGGAAGGCCGACAGCGGCAGGTCGCGCTCGGCCATGCCCTCGACGAATCCGGTGACGGTCTGCTCGTCGTAGGAGGTGGTGAACGACGTGGTCAGCCACAGCCCGAAGGACCAGGCGGGCGGCAGGGCCGGACGGCCGGTGAGCGCGGTGTACTTGCGCAGGATCTCCTTCGGCGTGGGGCCGTGGATGACGTAGTACTGCAGCTGCTGCCGCTCGGCGCTGAACTGGACGCGCGAGACCTGCTCGGAGGCGACCTCGAAGGAGACCTTGCCGGGGTCGTCGACGAAGACGCCGTAGCCGGCGTCGGTCAGGTAGAACGGGATGTTCTTGTAGGACTGCTCGCTGCTGGTGCCGCCGTCGGCGTTCCAGATGTCGACGGTCTGGCCGTTCTTGACCAGCGGGCCGAAGCGCTCGCCGAGCCCGTAGACGGAGGTGCCGACGGCCAGCCGGAGCTGCTCGCGGACGTGGTGCTCGCCCTCGGCGGTCTCCATCAGCGCCATGGCCTTGACGTCGCTGCTGGTGAGGGTGCGTCCGTCGGCCTGGAACTCCATCCGCCACTCGCCGTCGAGGCGGAAGCGGACGCTCAGGTCGCCGGAGGTCAGGACGGCCTGCTCCTCGTCGACCGTCACGAGGGGCTCGTGCGGCTCGTGGTGCAGCTCGAAGTGGGGCCCGGTCTCGACGTCGCCCTCGAAGTGGGTGATGCGCACACCGATCACTCCGGGCATGGGCGCGGTGCAGTCGACCGTGACGAGCGGGCCCTTGAGCAGGTCGCCGCGGTGCCGGATGTGCTGGGTGGGCGCGTGGACCCGCAGCGTTCCGGGGCCCGGGACGGCATCGAGGACCTCGGCCGGATACGCCGCCGTGACGCCTTCGCGCAGCAGCCAGTACCCGTTGGTGAACTTCATGGTCGATGCCTTTCCCGGTGGGCGGCCACCGGCGTTCTCGGTACGTGTGGGAGCAGGTGGGGCCGGCTCTGCCTCCTGCCGCGGAGCAGGGAGGCAGCGGGGAGGCAGAGCCGTGGGCGGGACGCGGGGAGGTCATCCGCCCGGGTGGAGGGCCGCGGACACGGTGGTCCGGGCGCGGATCACTTCACGGCGCCGACGGCGATGCCGCGGGTGAGGGTCCGCTGGAAGAGCAGGAAGAAGACGATCGCGGGCAGCGCGCCGAGCAGGCCGGCCGCGTTGGTCATCGTCGCGTCCATCAGACGCTGGCCCTGGAGCACGCCGAGCGCGACCGAGACGGTCTGGTTGTCGTTCGACGGCAGCATGACCAGGGGCAGCAGGAACTCGTTCCAGGTCCAGATGAAGAAGAACACCAGCAGGACGCCCAGGGTGGGCCGGCTGACCGGGACCACCATCCGCCACAGGATCTGCCAGCTGTTGGCGCCGTCGATCCTGGCCGCCTCGATGATCTCCTTCGGGAAGGCCCCGAGCACGGAGGAGAGAAGGTAGGTGCCGAACGCCGCCTGCACGACGCTGAAGACGATGATCAGGCTCAGCCTGGTGTCGTACAGGCCCACCTGCTTGGACAGGTAGTACAGCGGGTAGACCAGGGCCTCCTGCGGCAGCACGTTGGCCAGCACGAAGAAGGCGAGGAAGTAGGCCTTGCCCTTGATCCTCCCGATGCCGATCGCGTACGCGTTCAGCACCGAGAGGATGACGCCGAACACGGCCACCGAACCCGAGATCACGATCGAGTTGATCAGCGTGTGCCCGAAGTTGACCCGGGTCCAGAAGTCCGTCAGGCCGTCCAGGTGGAGGCCGTGGGGCAGCGAGAGCGGGCCGTGCGCGGAGTAGTCGGCGGGCGACTTCAGCGCGTTGATGAGCACGATCAGGAGCGGCAGCACCATGAAGATCGCGCCGAGGATCATGGCCACCAGCACGGGGTAGCGCTTGAGCGCCTTCACTGTGCGTCCTCCGATCGGGTCTGGAAGCGCAGGCCGACCGTGGTCAGCGCCAGGATGATCAGCGTGAGGACCGTCGCGATCGCCGAGCCGTAGCCCACGTCGGTCTTCTCGAAGAAGGTCGAGAAGGAGAAGTAGGACGGGACGATGGTCGAGTCGGCGGGTCCGCCCTTGGTGAGGACGTAGACCGCGCCGAAGACCTTGAGCGCCGCGATGGTGCACCACAGCATCACCACGTAGATCTCGGGGCGGATCTGGGGCAGCGTCACGTGCCAGAAACGCTGCCACCAGTTCGTCCCGTCCAGCTCGGCCGCCTCGTAGAGCGAGGGATCGACCCGCTGGAGTCCCGCCATGAAGATCACGACGGGGAACCCCAGCTGCACCCAGACCATGACGGCCATCACGCTGTAGAGCGCGAACTTCGGGTCACCCAGCCAGTCCTGCTGGAGCGAGCCCAGGCCGACCGCCTTCAGCAGCTCGTTGAGCGAGCCGTTCTCGGGGGCCAGGATCCAGCTCCAGACGATGCCCGCCACGGTGATGGGCAGGACCTGCGGGAGGTAGAAGCAGGCACGCAGCACGCTGGCCAGCTTCGAACCGAAGTGCTTGCCGATGAAGTCGAACAGCGCCGCGGCCACCACCAGGCCGACGGCGGTGGGGATCACCGCCATCGCCAGGACCATGGCGACGCTGTGCCGGAAGGACTCCCAGAACCGTGAGTCCTTCATCAGCTCCCGGTAGTTCTCCAGCCCCGCCCAGGTGGGCGAGCCGACGCCCTGCCAGTGCGTGAAGCTGAAGTAGATGTTCATCGCGAACGGCACGATCACGACGGCCAGGAAGGCGATGACACCCGGGATCAAGTACAGCGCGTAGGGATTGCGCAGCCGGAGGGGTCGGGCACTCATGACGTGGGCGCACCCGCGTCATAGGCCTTCTGCAGCTCGTCCAGGACCTGGTCCGGGGTGCCGCTGCCGGTGATCAGCTTCTGCGTCGCCGAGACCAGCACGTCGTAGAAGCCGGGGACCGGCCAGTCCGGGTAGAAGGCGAGACCGTCCTGGTCCGAGACCTTGTTGAAGTTCTCGATCAGCTCCTTGGAGCTGGGGTCGGTGATCGCCGAGGGCTCGGCCGCGACGGGCACGCCGCCGTTGTTGCCGAGGGTGTTCTGGATCCCCTTCTTCATCGTGATGTCGATGAAGTCGTAGGCCAGCTGCTTGTTCTTGGCGTTCTTCGGGACGACCCAGAGGTTGCCGCCCGAGCCGAGGGTCATCTTGGACTCCGGGAAGAGGAACGAGCCCCACTGGAACTTGTTCTCGTCACGGAAGCGGCCGTACCACCAGCTGCCCGAGAAGAAGATCGGGGACTTGCCGCCGATGAAGGAGACGCCGGCGTCCTCGGCCTTGGCGCCGCTGCTCGTCTTGGCGATGTAGCCCTTCTTCACCCAGTCCGACAGGGTGTTGGCGGCGTACGTCCAGGCGGCGTCGTGGAAGTCCGCCTTGCCCTTGTAGAGCTCGAAGGAGTCGACCCAGCTGCGGTCGGCCTTGGTCAGGGCCAGCTGGTACAGGTACTGGTGGGCCGGGTACTCGGCGCCGCCGTTGGCGAGCGGGGTGATGCCCTTGGCCTTGAAGGCGGCGAGCGCCTGCTCGAACTCGTTGAACGTGGTCGGGACCTTCACGCCGTTCTTCGCGAAGAGGTCCTTGTTGTAGTACACCATCGTGTACTCACCGAAGTTCGGGATGCCGTACCAGTTGCCGGAGCCCATGACGCCCTTGGCGTCGTAGCGGCTGGTGGTGGTGACGCTGGGGCTGAGCAGCTTGTCCCAGCCGTACTTGGTGACCTGCGGGGTGAGGTCGGTCAGCAGGCCCTGCTTGGCCAGCAGGCCGGCCGTGGCGTTGCCCTTGTTGTACTCCATGAGGTCAGGGGCGTTGCTGGAGTTGAGCACCATCGAGGCGGTCTTCTGGATCTGCTCGAAGCCCTTGGCCTCGAACTCGACCTTGACGCCCGGGTGGCTCTTCTTGAACTCCTCTATCGCCTGGTTCCAGGCGATGCCCATGGCACTGTTCGGGGCTTCGTAGTGCCAGAGCTTCAGCGTCTTGCCGTCGCCCTCCGCACCCCCGTCCGAGCTTCCGCACGAAGTGATGAGCATGGCGCCCGCAAGGGCAGCTGCTGCGAGAGCCAGCGGTCTGCGCACCTTCAACATTGAAGTGACCTCCACCTGGGCCGAACGAGTGAGGCGTCCATCGAATGGTTTCGATGCGACGCGTCGAAGCGCTTCGACGCAGGACCGTATGCAGCGATCGCGGATATGTCAATGGTGTTAACAAATCGCCGACCAGCGATTTTTGAAGCGTTACCGATGCGCAACAGCTGCGCGACATGCGACGGATGCCCGGAGTGACCACATGGGGACGCAGCGGTGTCGACGGAGGGGCGGAAGCGCTTGACAGCGAAGCGGATTCACCTCTTCCGGATTTCGGCGGGAATTTCCCCTACACCCCACTGACATCACTCGCCCCTTCTGTCTCATTTGCCATATCGGCCCCTGTGGTCACGTGGGACTCGTGGCGGATGGGGTCGCCCGGCGGCTTCAACTGGCCCGGCCCGAGGGCTCGTTGGGCGACCGCTGACACAACGGAACCTGTGCGGTACGCACGGTTGAAAGGGCGTCACAGTAGAGCAAAAGATACCAATATGCACTTTTTGTCGGATCCCTTTGACGGGCGGCACAAAACGCGCCTACCGTTCATATAGGGACGTCTTCAACTACAGATGTCTGTTCCGGCGTTCCACGTCCGTGAGGTGCGTCCGCACCAAACGCCCGCACCCCCATCTGCGCCGGGATGACGCGCACGATCCGGCGCGACGGCGGCCCGCTCCGTGCGGACCGCGACCCGAAGTCCAGATCCCCGAAGGGGGAGTCATGCGCACGCTTACCATCCGCAGGATCGCCGCCGCCGCCGTGGTGGCGCCCCTGCTCGCCTTCGCCGGAGCCACCGCGGCCAGCGCGGCGACGCCACAGACAGCACCCACCACCGCGCAGTCCGTCGTCGACCACGGCGGCGGCTGGGGCGGCGGACACGGTGGCGGCCACGGCGGCTGGGGCTGGGGGAACGGCTACGGCTGGGGCGGCTACGGCGGTTACGGGGGCTATGGCGGCTATGGCGGTTACGGCGGCTACTACGGCTTCTACCCCGGCTTCTACGGGACCGGCTTCTACGGAGGCTTCTACCGCTGAGGGCCACATCCACTGAAGATCATCGAGGAACGACCGACGGCCCCCGCGACGCGGGGGCCGTCGGTCGCGTCCTGCGCCGCCGCGCGCCCGCTCAGTCCCACAGTTCGCGGACCGGATCGTGCGGCCAGGAGGGTTCGGTGTCGGGGTAGGTGATCGTGAGCTTGGTGAAGTGCCGCAGGTGCGGGTCCTCGGGCCAGGGCTTGCTCTCGGAGAGCCTGATCTTGACCGGGAAGGTGTGGAAGTGGCCCGCCGCGCAGTACGGATCGCAGTCGTTGGCCTCCTCGTAACCGGTGCCCACGGCCGAGTCGCTGCCCCAGTGCGACCAGTACAGGCCGCCCAGCCGGTCGTTCCCGTCCCCGCAGGCCAGGAGGAAGTCCGGGGGCATGACCAGTCCCCGGCCGAAGCACGTGACGAGCACCGTGGCGTAGGTCGGGGCGGCGCCGCCAGGGGCGGCCTGGGCCGTCGCGGCGCCGGCGGCGGCCGTGGCGGGGGCGGCCGCGACCACGGTCGCGAGGGCCGCGGACGTGGCGGTCAGGGCGAGGGTGCGGAGGAGTGGCATGTCGGTCTGCCTTCCTGGCCGCTGCCGGGGGTGGTGGCGGTCGTGGGCGAGGATGCGGTCCGGAGTGCCGCTGCGCGGTTCGCGGGATGCGGGGGGCACGATTGCCGGCGTCCCGAGCGGGGCCGCTGCGCGGCGGAGAACGGGAGCGGAGGAGGGCGGAGGACGGCGGGAGATCCTCGGACGTGCGGCCATGCGGCCTCGAAGTCACGTTCCCCCAGGAGGGTGAGGCGCGCAACCCGGCCGGGCCCCCTCCGGCTCCGGACGACACGCACGGTGATCGGTCCGGCACACAAAGATTCCGGCAGATCAAGAGGGCGGAGTGGAACAAATCAGACACTTGCCCCGGTTGGAAGGCATACCAAGGAGATCGTCCTTCGACCGAGGTGATGCAGTAGTGGGCACCGACATGAGCAGTCCGACCACGGAGACGTTCAAGCGCGCCGTGCTCTTCTTCAACCGGCAGCGCTACGCCGCCGCGGCCCGGACGCTCGCGTCCATCGTGGACGTGGCGCCCCGCAACATGGCGGTGCGCATGCTGCTGGCCCGGTCGTACTACTTCTCCGCTCAGCTCTCGCGGGCCGAGGCGGAGCTGCGCGACCTCCTGCGTGCCGAGCCGCAGGACGCGCACGCGCACCTCCTCCTCGGCCGCACGCTGGAGCGCCAGGGCCGGCTCGCCGAAGCGGCCCCCCACCTGCGGCTCGCCGACGCGATGACCGCCTGGGACCTCGTCGTGGTCTGACCCTTCGGGCCCGGGAAGGCCGCGTGGCGCCGACGCCCGCGGGCCACTCCCCCGGCCCATCCCCGGTTGTCCGGACCGTACCGCCTCCGCAGGCTGCTCACGTGGGGGCCATCGACCGACCACGGTTCGGAGACCGCAATGACCTGTCCGCACGTCCGGTCCATAACGCGACGCAAGGCACGCTACGCCGTCGCAGTCCTCCTCGCGGCGGCCGCGGGCCTCACAGCCTGCGGTGAGAGGGCGACGAACGCCCTGCGCGTCGACCACGCGGTGCCCGCCGACACGCCCGCGCCGAAGGTGCCGTGCGGCAACCCGCCGGTGCGGCTGGACCCGCAGGACCAGGACTTCCTCGACCAGCTGGCGGCGGCGGACGGCCCGCCGCTGTACACGCTCTCCTACACGGCCGCCCGGGACGTGCTGAACAAGCTGCAGGCGGGCCCGGTGGACATGCTCCCGGCGCAGATCAGCGAGCGGACCGTGCCCGGCGGACCGACCGGCCCGGTGTCCGTGCACGTCGTACGGCCCGAGGGCGCCAAGGGGGACCTGCCCGGGATCGTCTACATCCACGGCGGCGGGTGGGTGCTGGGCAACTTCAAGAGCCACGAGCGCCTGGTGCGCGAGCTCGCCAACGGCGCGCAGGCGGCGGTGGTCTTCGTCGACTACACCCCCTCGCCCGAGGCCCAGTTCCCCGTGCCGGTCGAGCAGGCGTACACCGTGGCCAAGTGGGTCGCCGACCACGGCGGCCAGATCGGCGTGGACCCCTCGCGGCTGGCCGTCGCCGGTGACTCCGTGGGCGGTGACATGACCGCCGCCGTGGCGATGATGGCCAAGCAGCGCGGCGGACCCGACTTCCGCCGCCAGGTGATGCTGTACCCGGTCACGGACGCGAACTTCGACACCGCCTCGTACAACCGCTTCGCGGAGAACTGCTGGCTCACCAAGCCCGCGATGAAGTGGTTCTGGGACGCGTACGCCCCCCGCCTCAAGGACCGGCAGAACCCGCTGGCCGCCCCGCTGCGCGCCACGGTCGACGAGCTGCGCGGCCTGCCGCCGGCGCTGATGATCACGGACTCCGACGTGCTCCACGACGAGGGCACCGCGTACGCGGAGAAGCTGCGGAAGGCGGGTGTGCCCGTCCAGCTCACGCACTACCCCGAGATCACGCACGACTTCATGATGCTCAACGCCCTCCGCGGCACCGAGTCCAACAAGAAGGCGGTGGCCGAGGCCACCACGGCGCTGCGCGAGGCGCTGCACGGGGAGGGCTCCGGCCCCGCCAAGTGACCCTCCCGGCTCGCGGGACGTGAAGGGGCGGCCGCACACCCGGCCGCCTCTTCACGGTCTTTCGACCGAGAAGTTTCCCTTGGTAACATATTTCTGTTATCATCGATTCATGGATGAAAGGGCGACCACCCGAGAGCGGATCATGTCCGCCGCCGCTGCCCTGCTCGCCGAGGGCGGCCGCGACGCGGTCTCGACCCGGTCGGTCAGCAAGGCGGCGGCCGTTCAGCCGCCGACCATCTACCGGCAGTTCGGCGACATGCAGGGCCTGCTCGACGCCGTCGCGGCGGAGGGCTTCGCCGACTACCTGCACCGCAAGACCGACCGGGTGCGGGCCAGCGACCCGGTCGAGGACCTGCGCTGGGGCTGGGACCTGCACATCGAGTTCGGTGTGGCCAACCCGGAGATATACCAGCTGATGTTCGGTCAGCCCAGGCCCGGGGCCGAACCGGCCGCCGTAAAGGAGTCCTTCAACGTCCTCCGCGGCCTGGTGACCCGGGTCGCCGAGGCGGGCCGGCTGAGCGTCGACGTGGAACGCGCCATGCTGATGATCCACTCGGCCGGCTGCGGGGTCGTCCTGACGCTGATCGCCACGGTGCCCGAGGCTCGCGACCCGGAGCTGTCGCCCCGGACGCGGGAGGCCATACTCGCCGCCATCACCACCGCGGAGCCCGAGGAGGCCACCGAGGAGGAGCGCCGGTCGATCGCCCGTACCGTCGCCTTCAAGGCCGTGCTCCCCGAGATCGGGGAGATCCTCACGCCCGGTGAACGCATCCTGCTGAACGAGCTGCTGGACCGCATCACGCACTCCGCCTGAGCCGCCACGCGCGGCGGCTCAGGCCGCCGCGGCTGGTCCCGCTGTAGGGGAACGCCCGGTGGGGAACCGTCACATGACGGTTCCCCACCGGGCGTTCGCGTGTCCCGGCGCCTGCCGGTCAGCCGGTGATCCTCATCAGGGCGACCCTGTCGCCCTCGACGGTGAAGGCGAAGTCCGACGGGCCGTTGAACCCGTCGCCGCCGACCTGGGCGGAGACGATCACCTGGTCCCCCCGCCGGGTCACTGCGGTGACCTTCAGGGACACCTTGACGCCGATGAACTCGCGGTCGCTCCATCCCTGGACCGCATCACGGCCCTCGAAGCGGCGGCCCCAGTCGTCCACCGCGCCGTGCTCGGTGAACTGGTCGAGGAAGGCCTCGGTGTCATGGGCGTTCGCCTCGGCGACGGCGCGCCGTACGGGCTCGGGAAGCTCGGGAAACTCGGAGGTGGTCATGACGGTTCTCCTTCTCGGTGCCTCCCGGTGCACCGGCCCCCGAAGGGTCCGGTGCGCCGGGATGCCGCGGCGGGTGGCTGCGGAGCCGGTCGGCTGTGGGGCCGTCAGGCTTCGGCGCGGGGGCTGAGCAGGTCGTCCAGGCCGATCCGGTGGTAGAAGTCCTGGCGGATGCGGTCGGCGACCTCCGAGACGGCCTCCGAGCCGTCGTCGGCGGGGTCGATGTGGGTGCGGAACGGCCGCTTGCCTGCGGGGAGCCCGACGACGCGGACGATCTCGCGGGCCACCTCCGCCACGTCGGCGTCGGCCGGGGTGATGGCGGCCAGGGCGCGGCCGACCTGCTCGGTCAGGCCCTCGTAGCGGGTCTCGTAGGCCGCGACGGTGCCGCTGTCGGCGGGGTGGCCCGCGTTGGCGAAGTGGTTCGTGCCGGAGGTGAAGGCGCCGGGGACGACGATGGAGGTGTCGATGCCGAAGCGGGCGACCTCGGCTGCGTAGCTGACGGCGACGGCGTCCATTGCGGCCTTCGCGGCGAAGTACGGCGCCAGGTAGGGCGGGGTGCCCCCGCGGGTGCTGCTGGACCCGACCCAGAGCAGCAGACCGTGTCCTTGCGCCCGCAGGTGGGGCAGTGCGGCGCGGTTCACCCGCTGGGTGCCCAGCACATTGGTGTCGTAGACCGCGGCCATCTCCTCCGGGGTGAAGGCCTCGGTGGGGCCGAGCACCATGTGGCCCGCGTTGTGGACCAGGACGTCCAGCCGGCCGGCCTCGCTCAGCACGGTGGCGACGGCGTGGTCCGCGCTGTCCTGGGACAGCACGTCGAGTTCGACGACCCGCAGGTTGATGCCCTCGCGGGCGGCCCGTTCACGTACCTCCGCCGCACGCTCGGCGTTGCGGCCGGATATGTCGCGCATGCTCGCGTAGACCGTGTGGCCCGCGGAGGCCAGGGCGTGGGCGGCCAGTGCGCCGAATCCGGAGCTCGCACCGGTGACCAGGACGACGGAGGACACGGGGGACATGACGGATCTCCTTGGGCTGATGGGGACCGGTCCCGGCGGCTGTGGTGTCCGGGTCCCGGGTCGGGGTGGGGTGGAGCGAGGTGGAGGACCTGCCGGGGGCAGGAGGCGGTCGAGGCGCGGGGTGCCGGGCGGGTCGAGGACCCGGCGTCGGCGGACGGACCCGCGGTGCGGTGCCCGGAGGGGCCGCGTGCTGGGGCCGCGCGGAGGCGTACGGCCGGCGGGTCAGGCCGCTCCGCCGTTGGCGAAGATCGTCTGACCGTTGATCCAGCGACCGGGGCCGGCCAGGAAGGAGACGATCTCGGCGACGTCCTGAGGGGAGCCGAGGCGCTCAAGGGGGTTCAGCTTCGCGAACCGGTCTATGGTCGCCTCGTCCTTGCCGTTGAGGAACAGGTCGGTGGCGACCGGGCCGGGCGCGACGGCGTTCACGGTGATGTCGCGGCCGCGCAGCTCCCGGGCCAGGATCAGGCTGATGGCCTCGACCGCACCCTTCGACGCGGCGTACGCCGCGTAGGTCGGCGTGGCGATCCGGGTCTGGGACGAGGACACGTTGATCACGGCGCCGCCCTCGCGGAGCCTGCGGGCGGCCTGCTGGTTGACCACGAAGGTGCCGCGGATGTTGGTGCGGTGCATGCGGTCCAGGGCGTCGAGGTCGAAGTCCGCCACGGTGTTCAGGACCATGAGGCCGGCCGAGTTGACCACCACGTCCACACCGCCGAACTCCCGCTCCGCGGCGTCGAAGAGCTCCTGGACCGCCTTCTCGTCGGCGACGTCGGCCCGTACCGCGAGGCCGGAACCGCCGATGGCCGAGATCTGGGTGACGGTCGCGTCGGCGTCGGCCTGGTTGCCGGCGTAGGCGACGACGACCGCCTGGCCGTCGGCGGCCAGGCGCAGCGCGACCTCGCGGCCGATGCCGCGGGAGCCGCCCGTGACGATCGCGACGCGGCGAGTGGTGGTGGTCTCGGTCATGGCGGTCTCCTGATCGCGCGAGGGGGGCGACTCCTTCCGTCGCCCCGCTTCCGTTGATAACAGTGCCACGTTATCGCCGGAAACGCAAGCGGCGATAACGTCGACTTGTTATCGCTGTTCACGTAGGAGTCCGCGGCGCGCACCGCCCCCGAACACGCGCGGGCCGCCACCCCCACGCGGGGGCGGCGGCCCGGAATGTGACGGCCGTCATGCCTGGTCGTTCAGGCCGGCCGCAGATCAGCGGTAGCGACCGCCGAAGAAGAAGGGGTCGAAGAGGTAGGGCCCGAAGAGGTACGAGCCGAAGAAGCCGCGGTCGAAGCGGAAGGAGTCACGGTGGTGGCCGCGGCCGCCGTGACCACGGTCGTAGCCGCCGCGACCGTGGTCGCCCGTGACGTGGGTTCCCTTGGTGCTGGCGAGGTCCGGGGTGGCGGCGCCGGCAGCAGTGGCACCACCCAGCAGAACGACAGAGGCCACGCCGACAGCGGCCACAAAACGGGAAACGCGCATACTGACTCTCCTGTCTCGGCGGGCACCGGGGCGGTGTCCGCAGGGTTCCGACATGGATGAGCCTGCGTCGAGGACATCCGCGCCGCACGACGGAATTCCGTCACGCTCCGTCACGCGACGCCGCGTCAGGTGCGGCGAACGGTGGACTGCGGACGGCGTGCACAGCGCAGAATTCCTGATGATCACGGGTCCGACGGGGCCTCAATCACTCCACCACGCACCGTAATCACGAACCGTCACGTCCGGACCTCCCGACGGGTGAATCCTCGTCACCGACAACGTACGCCAACGCGGCCACCCAGCACCCGGGACGACCGAGCCGAGCGCGGGCCCGGAGCGGATGGTAACCGCTCCGTCCCTGGTCATGGGCTCGCGCGTCGTTGCGGCCGCGGGACTGCCCGAAGTCACGGCGACGCGCAAGCCCGGCCTCTCCCGGGAAGACGA
Organism: Streptomyces sp. PA03-6a; assembly: GCF_033792765.1. NCBI lineage: Bacteria > Bacillati > Actinomycetota > Actinomycetes > Kitasatosporales > Streptomycetaceae > Streptomyces > Streptomyces sp. PA03-6a. Next base: position 24,814 of record NZ_JARAVK010000092.1, read on the forward strand.
AGGGCCCCGGCCCGCCCGAGCGGCGGGCACGGGGCCCCTACGGCACGCCGGACGGCGCGTCAGATCGTCACCGACACGACGTCAGCAGTCCTTCTCGCGCAGCGAGTGCAGGTACGCGCTCGACCTGCGGGCGAAGCTGAAGGAATCGGGCGGCGTGTCGTGCTCGGTCTGCCAGTGGTGGTCGAGACGGCCGCCGTGCGTGCGCGTCACGGCCGAGATGAACCGCTGGTAGTCGATGTCCCCGTCCCCGACGTCGACCATGCGGTAACCGTCGGGGTTGGTGTCGTCGTGCTCACCGTCCTTGACGTGGAAGAGCGGGTAGCGGTCGGGCTGCTTCAGGACGTAGCGCAGCGGGTCGAAGGGGGCGGGGGTGCCGTCCGCACGCTTGGAGAACCGGAACTGACCCGCGTAGGCCCAGTAGATGTCCATCTCCAGGTAGACCAGGTCGGGGTCGGTCTCGGCGAGGAGGACGTCGTACAGCCGCACTCCCGGGCGGTCGGTGGCGAAGGAGAACTCCTCCGCGTGGTTGTGCTGGTAGAACTTCATGCCGCGGGCCTTGGCGGCCGCGCCGTACTCGTTGAACTCCTCGGCGCAGCGCTTCCAGCCGTCGACGGTGCTGCCGTACCGCCAGGGACCGGACGCCGTTCCGATGTGCTTCAGCCCGAGGGCCTGGGCGTCGTCGAGGACCTTCGTGAGGTTCTGGGCGAAGGTGTAGGCGTTCGGGTCGCCGTCGTTGTAGTAGCCGACGTGGCTGCCGATGGCGCGCAGTCCGTGGTCGCGGGCGAGCCGGCGGAGCTGGGCGAGGGTGATGGCGCCGGCGGAGCCCTGCGTGTAGCCGGCGTACTCGATCTCGTCGTAGCCGTACTTCTGGAGTTCCGCGAAGACGGGGGCGAAGCCGAGTGTGGAGACCTTGTCGCGCAGCGAGTACAGCTGGATGCCGAGGCGGCCGGGAGGCAGGACCGGGCGGCCGTGGCCCTTGCCGTGTCCCTTGCTCTGGGCGGCGGCGGTGGGGGCGGCCAGGCCGAGCAACGCGGCGGCACCGGCTCCGGCGGCGACGCCCAGCATGCCGCGTCTGCTGAGCTTGCGGCTGAGCTCCGGGTCGGGGGTGCTGTTACGACGCGTGCTGGTCATTGTGGACAACTCCTTGGCGTCGGTGATGTGTGGTTCAGTGGAGTCCTGCCAGGCGCAGGAGCAGGGACTTCACTTCGGTGGCCGCGACGCGGCCGCCGACGGCACGGGGGATGGAGCAGAGGATGAGCGGACCTTCTTCGTCGCTCGCCGGGAGGCGGCCGTGGCTGCCGCGAATAGGCGAGGGGTCGAGCGGCACGATCGCCATGCGGTAGCGCATGCCGAGCTTCTTGCGGGCCAGTGCGGTGGCGGCCTTGACGCGGACGTAGGGGTCCGCCGGGTCCATGAACAGCTCGACGGGGTCGTAGCCGGGTTTGCGGTGGATCTCGACGAGCCGGGCGAAGTCGGGTGCCCTGTCGTCGTCGAGCCAGTAGTAGTACGTGAACCAGGCGTCCGGGTCCGCCACGGCGACGAGCTCGCCGGAGCGCGGATGGTCCAGACCGTGCCGCTTCTTGCCCTCGTCGTCGAGGAGTTCGGCGACGCCGGGCAGGGTGGCGAGGACCTTGCGGGTGGCTTCGAGGTCCTCGGGACGGCGCACGTACACGTGGGCGATCTGGTGGTCGGCGACCGCGAACGCGCGGGAGGCCATCGCGTCGAGGTACTCCATCCCGTCCTGGGTGTGGACCTCCAGCAGCCCGGCGCGCCGCAGTTCGCGGTTGATGTCGACGGGGCGGCTGACCGGCGTGATCGCGTACTCGGAGAGCGCCACCACCGTGCGGCCCTCCCTGCGTGTGTCGTCGAGGAGCGGGGCCAGGGCCTCGTCCAGCTCGGTGGCCGCGCGGCGGGAGCGGGGGTCGTCCGGGCCGAACCGCTGCAGGTCGTAGTCGAGGTGCGGGAGGTAGCAGAGGGCGAGGTCAGGTGTGCGGGTGCGCAGGATGTGCCGGGTGGCGTCGATGATCCAGCGGCTGGAGACGATGTCGGCGCCGGGGCCCCAGAAGTGGAAGAGGGGGAAGGTCCCGAGGGCGTCGGTGAGCTCGTCGTGGAGCTCGGGGGGCCGGGTGTAGCAGTCGGGCTCCTTGCGGCCGTCCGCGTAGTAGACGGGGCGCGGGGTGACCGTGACATCGGTGTCGGCGCCCATGGCGTACCACCAGCAGATGTTGGCCACGGTGTAGCCCGGGTGGGCACGGCGGGCGGCGTCCCACAGCTTGTCGCCTGCGACGAGACCGTTGTGCTGGCGCCACAGCAGGACGTCGCCGAGTTCACGGAAGTACCAGCCGTTGCCGACGATGCCGTGCCCGGCGGGCGGCGCACCCGTGAGGAAGGTGGACTGGGCGGCGCAGGTCACCGCGGGCAGGACGGTGCCGAGCGGGGCCTGTGAGCCGCTGTCCGCGAGCCGCCTCAGATGCGGCATGTGGTCCAGGAGCCGGGGGGTGAGGCCGACGACGTCGAGGACGAGGAGGGGGGCCGGCCCGGCGGTGTCGGTCATGGGAGTTCCTTCAGGCCGAGGTCGTGGAGGAGGTCCCGGGCCAGACCGAGTTCGGCGGCGATGCCGTCGGCGAGCTGGGCGCGGGTGCGCGGGCGCAGCTCGGCGGGGAGGGCCTGCCAGGTGTAGGTCTCGACCTCGAGGTGGTGGGTCAGCGGGGACGGGCCACCGACGAGGCGGGCGAGGGCGTCCTTCAGGACGGGGACGGTGGAGGTGAGCGGAGGCGCCGGCGGTGCGTGCAGCGGCACGTGGAAGTGGGCGCGCCAGGGTGCGCCGGTGGGGAGCGGCCCCTCGGTGAGCGCCTGGTGGAGGTCGTCGGTGCCGTGCAGGCCGCCGGCGGTGCGGGCGCGCGTCTGGTGCAGGAAGCGGGGTTCGGAAAAGGCGGCGAGCGCGTCGCGTACGTCCTGCAGGTGCGGGTGTTCGGCGTGCAGGGCGGCGGAGAGCTGGACCTTGGGGATGGTGATGCCCGCTGCGGTGAGCGCGTCCAGCGCGGCGGCGGGTTCTTCGAAGGAGGTGGCGAGATGGCAGGTGTCGACGCACACGCCGATGCGGGGGTGGGCGATCGCCGTGAGGGGTTCTATCGCGTCCGCGGTGGTCTCGACGATGCAGCCCGGTTCGGGTTCCAGGGCGATCCTGATGGACTTGCCGGTGAGTTCGGCCAGCGCGTCGAGCCGTCCGGCGAGGGTGGTGAGGGCGGTCCTGGCGCTCCGCGCGGCATGCTCGTCCCAGAGGGTGCGCCAGGCGAGCGGGAGGGTGGAGATCGATCCCTCGGTGACGTCGGCGGGGAGCAGGGCGGCGAGGAGGTCGGCGAGGCCGCTGGTGTAGGCGAGCCGCTCCGGCTCGGTCCAGTCGGGGCGGTAGACCCGGTACTTGACCTCGGCGGCGCCGAAGCCCTGGTAGGGGAAGCCGTTGAGGGTGACGACCTCGAGGCCGCGGCGGTCGAGTGCGGTGCGCAGCCCGCGCAGGGCCGCCGGATCGGTGTGGAGGGCGCGCGCGGCGTCCTTGGCGAGCCACAGCCCGATGCCGAGGCGGTCCCGGCCCAGCCGTTTGCGGACGGGTTCGCAGTGGTCGCGGAGCTGCGAGAGGACTCCGTCGAGCGTCTCCGCGGGATGGACGTTGGTGCAGTAGGCCAGGTGGACGACGGAGCCGTCGGGGTGCCGGAAGCGCATGGGTACCGCCTCCTCATTCCCCGCCGCGGAGGATGGAGTTGCCCTCGTGCAGGTCCGCGGGGGCCGGGACGTCGAGCTGCAGCTTGCCGCTGCGTCCGTAGAAGGCGACGGGGTTGCGCCACAGGACCTGGTCGACGTCGTCGTCGGTGAAGCCGGCGGCGAGCATGGCGTCCGCGGTCCTGCGGGTCTTGAGGGGGTCGCTCTTCCCCCAGTCCGCCGCGGAGTTGACCAGCGTCTTCTCGGTGCCGTAGGCCTTCAGCACGGCGACCATGCGGTCCTCGTCCATCTTGGTGTCGGGGTAGATGGAGAAGCCCAGCCAGCAGCCGCTGTCGGCGGCCTCCTTCACCGTGGTCTCGTTCAGGTGGTCGAGCAGGACGTGCTCGGGGTCGAGCGCGGACTCGCGGACGACGTCGATGGTGCGGCGCATCCCGGTGAGCTTGTCGCGGTGCGGGGTGTGGACGAGGGCGGGCAGTCCGTGGTCGGCGGCGAGCTGGAGCTGGGTGGCGAGGGCGGTGTCCTCGGCGGGGGTCATCGAGTCGTAGCCGATCTCGCCGACGGCGACGACGTTGTCCTTGACGAGGAACCGGGGCAGCGCGTCGAGGACGGGGAGGCAGCGCGGGTCGTTCGCCTCCTTGGGGTTCAGGGCGACGGTGCAGTGGTGGGCGATGCCGTACTGCGCCGCGCGGAAGGGTTCCCAGCCCAGGAGGGAGTCGAAGTAGTCGAAGAAGGACTCGGGGCAGGTGCGGGGCTGACCGAGCCAGAAGGAGGGTTCGACCAGGGCGCGGACACCCGCGGCGTACATGGCCTCGTAGTCGTCCGTGGTGCGGGAGGTCATGTGGATGTGGGGGTCGAAGATGCGCATCAGGACTCCTCCGTCCGGGACGTCAGGGAGAGGACGCGGTGGAGGTCCGCGGGGACGGGCCGGCCCGCGGCGGTGCGTTCCGCCGCGTAGTCGCCGAGCATGCGGGCCAGTTCCGCGTCGCCGCGTGCCCGGTGCTCGAGCCGGGCGGCCGCGTCCACCGGCACTCCGGTGAACAGGCACTTCAGGAGCGCGTGCCGCCAGGTGTGCGGGTCGAGGTGCTCCGCGGCGTAGGGGCCGACGGCGGCGGCGACGAGCCGCGTGTCGTTGGTGCGCAGGGCGTCCTCGACGAGGGGCACCCCGTCGGCGGGGGCCGGCGCGCGGTGCGGCAGCGCGAGGAGGACGGCGCGGCGCTCCGCGGCGGTGCCCTGCCGGTACAGGCGGGTCAGCGTGGCGGCGTCGGCGCGGGCCTCCCGTAGGAGCAGCACGCGGGCGGCGTCGGCGTGCTCCTGGCCGCAGTGGCGGCCCGCGGAGGCGAAGCACTGTTCCCAGGCGGGCACGGAGGAGGTTGCGGTGGGGGTGTCGTCGTCCGTGGTGCCGTCGCGGGCGGCTCCGGCTTCGGCGAGGGCCGCGTCGAGCCAGGCGCCGGCGGCGTCGCCGAGCCGGGCGTGGAGGCCCTCGCGGGTGGGTGTCGTCATGCCGTGGCTCCGTTCGCGGGGGTGTGGGAGCGCAGGAAGTCGAGGGAGGTGCGGGCGAGTTCGGGTCCGGCGTGGGAGTGGCGGGGAAGTTCGACGACGGTCAGGCCCTCGTAGCCGGTGTCCGCCAGGGCCTGGAGGACGGGCGGGAAGTCGATCTCCCCGTCGCCGAAGGGGAGGTGTTCGTGGACGCCGCGGCGCATGTCCTCGATCTGGACGTGGCGGAGCCAGGGGGCGGCCTGTTTGACGCAGTCGGCGGGGGGCGCCGGTTCCAGGCACTGGCAGTGGCCGATGTCGAGGGTGAGTCCGAGGGGTTCGGGGTCGCCGAGCAGGCCGCGCAGGTGGTGGAAGTCGTCGAGGCATGCGAGGAGGTGACCGGGCTCGGGCTCGACCGCGAGCGGGATCCCGGCGGTGGACGCCGCGTCCAGGACGGGTGCGACGGCGCCTTCGAGCCGCTGCCAGGCGGTGGCGGACGACGTGCCGGCGGGCGTGATCCCGCTGAAGCAGTGCACGGCGTGGGCCCCGAGGTCGGCGGCGACCCGGACGGCGCGGACGAGCAGCCGGGTGCGGGCGGCGCGGGCGTCGGGGTCCGGGTCGAGGAGGGAGGGACCGTGCTTGCGGCGCGGGTCGAGGACGTAGCGGGCGCCGGTCTCGACGGTGACCTCGAGGCCGAGGGCGGACAGCCGTCCCGCGAGGCGGCGGGTGCGGGCGGCGAGGCCGGGTGCCAGCGGGTCGAGGTGCATGTGGTCGAGGGTGAGTCCGACCCCGTCGTAGCCCAGTTCGGCGAGGAGGGAGAGGGCGTCGTCGAGGCGGAGGTCGGTGAGGCCGTTGGTTCCGTAGCCGAGGCGCAGGCTCATGTGGGGCTCACCTTCCTGGCGACCCGGCGGGCGACGGGGCCGAGGGCGAGGACGGCCGCCGCGGATGCTCCCGAGCCGGAGCGGGCCGCCAGGGCGGCCTGCAACGGGATCATGGCGCGGATCCCACCGCCGACCGCGCGCTGGGTGAGTTGTGGTGACGGGTTGAGAGCCGCGTGCAGGAAGGGGGTGAACGCGGTGCCGGCGTAGGCGGCGGAGGCCAGTGCCGTCATGACGTGGGGCAGGGCCGGTGGTTGCTCCGTCCTGGGGGCCGGTCGCCCGCGTCGGCCACCGCCCGCCCCGTGCCGGGCGGTGGCCGACGGCGGGCGTGTGGACGCACGCAGGTGGTGCAGCGTCCGGGCGGCGTCGGCCGTGACGGCGGCGATCGCCGTGGTCGTGACCAGTGCGGCGATCGGTGCCCTGCTGGAGCCGCCCCGCGTCTCGTTGCGGGAGACGGTGGTGACCGCGTAGGTGTGCGCGCCGAGCAGGGCGGCGTGGGGCAGCGCGGCGGCGAGCGCCCGGGGGCGGGTGGCCGTCGCGCCGAGCACGAGGTCGAGGGCGCGTGCGGTGGCCATGGCGGCCGGTCCCGCCGCCGTGTGCTTCAGGCGCAGGTCGTACGCCCAGACCGTCACCGCGAGGGTGGTGGCGAGGGCGAGCGGGGCGCGTCCCGCGCGGGCCGCGAGCGCCAGGCCGGCCGCGGTGAGCGCCCCGGCGGCCGTCAGGGCGGCGGCCGGGCTGATCCGGCCGGAGGGGAGGGGGCGGTGGGGGCGGTCGACGGCGTCCTCGTCGCGGTCGGCCCAGTCGTTGAGCGCCATGCCCGCGTGGTAGAGGCACAGCGAGCTGCCGATGGCGAGGAAGGTGCCGCGACGGGGACCGCGTCCGGTCGCGGCGGCGCCCGCGAGGGCGTCGCCCGGGACGGTGAACAGGGCCGAGACGCGCAGGAGTTCGGCCCAGTCCCACAGCCGTGGGGCCGGTGCGGGCCGCTCCGCCTCGGCGTCGTCGGCGCTCCCGGGCCCGGCGGGCCGGGCGTCGCCGCACCCGCCCGGGGCGGCCCCCTCCTCCGCCCCGGGCCGGTGGGTGCCGCGTGCCGCCCCGTCCCGCGGGACGGTGTCGTGCACCGTGCCGCGCGGTGGGCGGCGCGCGGCGAACGCCGTCACGACGCCGAGGGCCGCCACGACGGCCAGGGCCCGCAGCCGTCCGGCTCCAGGTGCCCTCACCGGGACTCCCCCAGCCTCACGGCGAGGGCCAGCAGCTCCCCGTACTGCTCGGAGAGCGCCGCGGGGGCGCCCGGGTCGGGGTCCTTGAAGTAGAAGCCCAGCTCGGGGAGGGGTCCGCTCAGACCGGCCTCCTGGGCGCGGGCCGCGAAGCGTGCGAGGTCGAGGACGAGCGGGGCGGCGAGGGCGGAGTCGCATCCCTGCCAGGTGGTCTGGAGGACCATGCGGGTGCCGAGGAAGCCGTCGAAGGCGATGTGGTCCCAGGCCGTCTTCCAGTCGCCGAGGGCGGGGACGTCGTCGATGTGCACCTCGCCCTCGGGGGCGGCGCCGAGGGCGTCTGCGAGGACGCGCTCCTTGCCGGCGTTCTTCGCCGCGGCCGCCGCGGGGTCGGCGAGGACCGCCCCGTCGCCGCCGCCGAGCAGGTTGGTGCCGGACCAGGCCCGTACCGACAGGGCGCGTTGCACGAACATCGGGGCGAGGACGGAGCGGAGCAGGGTCTGCCCCGTCTTGCCGTCCCGTCCCGCGTGGGGCAGGCCGCGGGCGGAGGCCGCCTCGGCGAGGTCCCGGGTCCGTATCCCGGTGGAGGGGGTGAAGTTCACGTAGGCGCATCCGGCCTCGATCGCCGCCGCCGCGTAGAGGGAGCTCGCCGGAAGACGGTCGCTCCCGGGCTCGGGAACGGGCTCGGTGGAGGCGACGTTGACGACGACGGTCCGCGCCAGGTCGTGGCGGTGGGTGAAGGCGGTGATGTCCGCCGCGAACGCCGCGATCAGCTCCTGGTCACCGCGGGTGTCGCCGGGGAGCGGGCCGCCGGTGCGGATCTCGGCGTCGGCGGCGGCGAGTTCGGCGCGGAGCGCGGCCGGCAGGCCGTACGGCAGCACGCCGCCCTCCGCGAGCTGTTCGGCCCGCTTGCCCAGCGGGCAGGCGGCCGTGTCGTGGCCGCCGAAGACCAGGTAAGGAAGGGGTGGGAGGCCGGCCGCGGCGAAGGGAGCGGTCTCGCTCACCATGCCCGTCGCGGGGTGGAGCCCGGCGGTGATCGCCGCGCATCCCGCGACGGCGGTGGTGGCGACGGAGCCGCGGGCTCCGATGAGCCACACTCCGGTGCGCGTGGGCGACTGGTGGTCCGATGCCGGTGCCGGGGCGGGCGGGTTCGTCACGGCTGCCTCCCTGGTG